>DAORVZ010000154.1:0-5436 GCA_035434005.1 Lacunisphaera sp. | reverse complement strand
TCGCCGGAGGCGACGCCATGAGCCGCTTCATCATCGCCTGCGGTGGGACGGGCGGGCACCTCTCGCCGGGCATCGCGCTGGCCGAGGCGCTGCTCGCGCGCGGCCACACCGTCACACTGTTCATAAGCCACAAGAAGGTGGATACCCGGCTGGTCGAAAAATACCCGCACCTGAGCACCGTGCGCGTGCCGAGCGCGCCGTTTGGCTGGCGTCCTGACGTCCATCTGCGATTCCATTGGAAACAGGCCCAGGGCCTGCTCTTCAGCCGGCGTTTCGTGCGCACGTTCCGCCCTGATGCCATCATCGGATTTGGCGGCTTCACCAACGCCGGTGTCGTGCTGGCGGGCCGCCTGCGTGGCATCCCGGTTGCCCTGCACGAGGCCAACCGCGTGCCGGGCCTCGCCATCCGTGTGCTCTCCCGCTTTGCCACCCGGCTCTATCTGCCCCCGGGGGTTCGCCTGCCCGGCATCCGCGGGGTGCTCGTCCGGCACACCGGTCTGCCCGTGCGGGCGGAGATCACCCGTCGGCCGCGCGACGAGGCCCGCGCGCGGCTCGGCCTCGACCCCGCGCAAAAATTGCTTGTCCTGCTCGGCGGCAGTCAGGGCTCGGGAAATCTCAATCACTGGGCCGAGCAGAACCTCACCGCGCTCGCCCATGAGGGCATCCAGGTTTACTGCGTCACCGGCCTGGGCAAGGGGCGCGAGGGAGTGCGCGAGCTGCACGACAAGAGCGGCCAGATCGTCCGCAGTTCGTTCGTGGCCTTTTCCGACCGCGTGGGCGAGCTGCTGTCGGCGGCGGACCTGGTGCTCAGCCGGGCCGGGGCCGGCACGCTGGCCGAACTGGTGCGGTGCGAGACACCCGCTATCCTCATTCCCTATCCACACGCCGCCGATAATCACCAGCAGGCCAACGCCATTTATTTTGAGCAACAGGGCGGCGGGTTGGTCGTCGCGGACCACGCGCTGGCCGGGTTGCGGCAGGAGGTGCTGGACGTCGTCTTCAATGACTGGCTGTTGAACAAATTCCGGACGAACCTGCACCGCATGGCGCGGGAAAACAGCATCGAACACCTTGTGCATGACTTGGAGGAACTAGCCGCCGGCACGCCGCCGTCCGGCCACTTGCGGACCACCCCGGCCGCCTCCGCGCCATGAGCGACGCGACCAAAATCTCGGATCAGGAGGCGAGGGGGGGCCGGTGGAGCGAGTTCCTCGGGATCGTGCGCGCGCAGCTCACTGCCGGGACTAAACTCACCGAGCACGAGGTGCTCGGGCCCAGGACGACGATGCGCGTCGGCGGACCGGCGCGGGTGTATGCTGAGCCGGCTGCGCCGGAGGATTTGCGCCACCTGCTGGTGGCGGCCGACCGCCTGCGCCTGCCGGTCCTGTTGCTCGGGCGGGGCTCGAACCTGATCATACCCGACACCGGCGTGGACGGGCTGGTTCTCGCTCTCAACCACGCCCACTGGCAGAAATTTGAGGTGCGGCCCGACGGTCGCGTGTGGGCCGGGGCCGGCCTGCGGCTCAAGAACCTCTGCGGTCTCGCCACCAAGGCGGGCCTCCAGGGCTTTGAATTTCTCGAAGGCATCCCCGGTTCCGTGGGCGGAGCGCTGCGCATGAATGCCGGGGCCATGGGCGGCTGGATGTTCGATGTCGTCGAGGAGGTGCAGCTGATGGATTTCACCGGCGAGCTGCGCGTGCTGCCGAAGGCCGCAATGCATGTGGCCTACCGGCATTGCGCGGAACTGCACACCGCCATCGCGCTCGGGGCCCTGCTGCGGCCGGCGGCGAGCGTCGAATCCGCGGACATCCGCCGCCAGATTGATGTTTACCAGAAGAAGCGCGTCGAGTCCCAGCCGCGCGAGCCGAGCGCAGGGTGCATCTTCAAGAATCCGCCCGGCACCTCCGCCGGCCGGCTCATCGACGCAGCCGGGCTCAAGGGCGCGCGGGTGGGGGACGCCGAGGTCTCGCCGGTGCACGCCAATTTCATCGTCAATCGCGGCCACGCGACGAGCGCCGACATCATCGGGCTCGTCCGCCAGATCCGCGCCCGGGTCAAAAGCGCGCACGGCCTCGACCTCGAGCCCGAGGTGCTGCTGTATGGGCAGGAATGGAAGGATGTTTTATGAAATCACCCGTCATCGCCGTCCTGGCCGGGGGCACTTCCCCCGAACGCGAGGTTTCCCTCGGCTCCGGCAAGGCCGTGGCGCTGGGCATGGCCTATTCGCACCCGACGCAGTTCTTCACCGTGGACACCGACGCCTTGCCCGCCGGGCTCGATCCGGCGCGCCACATCGTCTGCTCGACGCTGCACGGCGTGTTTGGCGAGGACGGCGGCATGCAGCGCCTGCTGGAGACGGCCGGGGTGGCATACGCCGGTTGCGACGCCAAGGCGAGCGACCTCACTTTTGACAAGTGGCGCACGCGCCTCAGCGTGTCGGCCCAGGGGGTGCAAGTGGCGCCGGGCCGGGTGTTCCAGGCGGCGGCCAAGCCGAACGCCGCGGCCCTGGCCGCCGAGTTTGGCGAGCAGGTGGTGCTCAAACCCAACCGGCAGGGCAGCAGTGTGGGCCTGCAGATCGTGTCCACCCGGGTCGGCCTCGAGATCGCTCTGAATGGCATCCGGTCGGGCGAGTGGATCGCGGAGGAACGCATCCTCGGCCGCGAGTTCACGGTGGGCCTGCTGCGCGGCCGCGCGATGGGGATCGTCGAGGTGGTGCCAAAGTCCGGCGTCTTCGACTACACCAGCAAATACACCAAGGGCCTGACGGAGTATATCGCGCCGGCCAACGTCTCCGACGAGATCGCGGCGCGGATGGGCGCGGCGGCCGAAACCGCCTTTGCCGCGTGCGGCTGCCGCGATTACGCCCGCATCGACTTCATGCTCTCGCCCGATGGCGAGTTGTATTTGCTGGAAATCAACACGCTGCCCGGCATGAAGGAGACGAGCCTGCTGCCGATGAGTGCGCGTTGCGTGGGGCTGGATTTTGTCGCGCTGTGCCGCGAGCTGGTGGCCCCCGCCGTGGAACGATTCGCCCTGGCCCATGCCGCGCGCCCATGAACCCAGCCACTGACCCTATCACCCAGCCTCCCGGCCGCTCCTGGCGCCAGATTCGCCAGGAGGTGAATCCGGTGGCCATGTCGCGGCAAGGCCGGCGCCGGCGGCTGGCGGGATGGGTGCGGGCGGTCGCCATCTCCGCGACCCTCGCCGGGACCGGCTGGGGCCTCTACTCGGTGTTCCACTCCTGGTCGACCGACCGGGCCGGCTTGGCCACGGCGATGCACAGCGAATTGGTGAGCGAGATCCGGCTCAATAATCCCCAGGGCGTCCTGACCCGGGAGTGGGCGGCGCAGGTGCTGGCGTTGCCGCGGACGGCCAGCCTGCTGGCCCTGGACCTCCCGGCGCTGCGGGACCGGCTGCTCGCCTACGGTCAGGTGCAAGTCGCCGTGCTGGCGCGCGAATTTCCCGGCACCCTGGTCGTCACGCTCCAGGAGCGTGCGCCCGTGGCGCGGGTGCAGGCGGCCGATGGCCTTGGCCAGCCCAAGCAATACCTGGTGGCCAATGATGGCGTGGTTTACGAGGGGCTGAACTACGACAAGGCGATGCTGGCCGGGCTGCCCTGGCTCGACGGCATCCGGCTGGTGAAATCCGGCCGCGCCTTCGCGCCCATCGCCGGCATGGCCGACGTTTCCACGCTGCTCTCCACGGCGCAACTGCAGGCCCCGCACCTCTATCGCGAGTGGCTCATCGTGTCACTGGAGCGACTCGCCGAGCGCGACGAGATCGTGGTCAAGTCGCAGGAGGTGCCCGAGATCGTGTTCAGCCGGAAGCGCGACTTTTTCAAGCAGATCGCCCAGCTCGACTACATCGTCGATGCCGCGCACGCCCTCACTGGCGCGCCTCCGCTCCAGTCGGTCAACCTGTCCTATGAAGGCCAGGTGCCCGTGCGGCTGCTGGCCGCCCCGGCCGAGCCGGCCGCCGCCGCTTCTCCCTTCTCCCTCCAACTCCCCCAACGGAAAACGAAACGTGAGCTCTAGAATCGTCGCAGCGGTCGAAATCGGCACGGACAAAGTCGCCGTGCTCGTGGGTGAAATCACCCGCGGGCGCGCCCTCAACATCATCGGGGTCGGCCTGGCGCCGTCGCGCGGCGTGATGAAGGGCGAGGTCGTGGACTACAAGGCGGCCTGCGAGGCGACCCATCACGCGCTGGAGATGGCAGAGAAGCGCGCGGGCCTCCGCATCGAGGAGGTGTGGCTGGCCCAGACCGGCGGCCACCTCGACGCCTTTCTCAACGAAGCCTCGGTCAACGTGAAGTCCGCCGACAACACAGTGACGGCCCTCGACATCACCTCGGTCTGCGAGTTGGCCAAGGAAAAAGAACTGCCCGCCGGCCGCTCGCGTATCCATGAGATCCGGCGGCCGTTCCGGCTCGACGGCCGTGTCGTGCCGGCCCCCGAGCACCTGTCCGGCCGCCGCCTCGAGGTCGGCTACTGGATCGTCCATGGGCCCGAGAGCAAGATCAGCGACAACATCCATGTCGTCGGCGGTTACCACCTCGAGGTGCGCGAGCTCGTCCTCGCCAGCCTCGCCACCGGTTCCCTCCTCACCAGCGCGGAGGAACGCTCGCAGGGTGCCCTCGTGATCGACCTGGGCAAGGGCGTCACCGACTACGTGCTTTACCGCGACGGCCATGTGCTCGTCACCGGCACGCTGCCGGTCGCCGGCGATCATGTGACCAACGATCTCAGCCTCGGCCTGCGCGTCACCCTCGCCCAGGCGGAAATGCTCAAGCTGCGCCACGCCCGCGCCACCACCGGCACCCGGGATCGGGCGGAAAAGGTGTGGCTCAACGGCGACGCCTCCTTTGGCGACCGCCAGCTGCCCCGGATGGCGATCGAGGCAATCACCGCCGCCCGGGTGCAGGAACTCTTCGAGGTCATCCGCGCCAAGCTCGGCCCCGCCTTCGTGCCGGAGCATTGCGGCGCGGGAGTCGTCCTCGCTGGCGGCACCGCCAAGCTGCCGGGCATCGAGGAGGCCGCCAGCCGGGTCTTCGGCCTGCCGGCCCGCCGCGGCGAGCCACCGGGCTGGGTGAAGGAGGAGTTGCAGGATCCCATGTTCAGCACGGTGCTGGGCGTCTTCCAGTTCGGCCTGCGCACCGCCCACGAACACGCCGTGCCGCCCCGCCGCAAGACCGGCCTGCTGAGCAATCTCACCAAAATCTTCGCCGCCTCCTGACCATGAGCCTGCTCCCGAACGAACTTCCCCTCGAGGATCTGTCCGGCCGCCCCGTGACCCTGAAACTCATCGGCGTGGGCGGCGGTGGCACCAATGCCATCGACCGGCTCAAGCTGGAGCAACTCGACCGCCTCCAGCTCGCCGTCATCAACACAGACCTGAAGGCCCTGGGCACCTCGCCCGTGCCGGACAAGATTCTCATCG
>DAORVZ010000153.1:0-5447 GCA_035434005.1 Lacunisphaera sp. | reverse complement strand
CGGTGGTCGGCTTATTGTTCAACATAACATCCGGACGGTTCTCGACCTTGCCAGTGACGGCGATCACGGATTCATCCTTCAGCAGCGCCGCCTGCGCGCGGAGATTCGAGTCAAACTTCACCTGCGTGACGCCCTCGCGATCGCGGAGATCGACGAAAATAATGCCGCCATGGTCGCGGACGGAATCAACCCAACCGGCGAGCGACACGGTCGCGCCGAGGTTGGCCTTGGTGAGTTGGGCGCAATGATGGGTGCGTTTCATGGGTGCGGAACGCTCAACCAAACGGCCCGCCCCACCCCGGCGCAACCCCATTTTGGGCCCCTATGACACGGGGATGCAAAACCTGTAGGAGCGTGCCTTGTGCGCGCCCTTTCGGTCACCCGATCACCAAGCTCTCGCCGGTCATTTCAACTGGTTTCGGCAGACCCATGAGGTGCAGCACGGTCGGGGCGATGTCCGCCAGCCGGCCGCCGGTGCGCATCCTAGTCTTGCCGGCCGCGAGCCCCTCGCCCACCGCAAAGACCTCGACGAGGTTCAGCGTGTGCGCCGTGTGCGGGCCGTTATTGACCGGATCCCACATCTGCTCGGCGTTACCGTGGTCGGCAAGGATGACGGCCTTGCCATTCTTCGTCGCCAGCGCAGCGAGCAACTCCCCCAGCCCGGCGTCGGTGGCCTCGCAGGCCTTGATGGCCGCCGGCAGCGAGCCGGTGTGGCCGACCATGTCGGGATTCGCGTAATTGACGACCACGAGGCCGTATTTGTCGGAAAGGATCGCGGCCTTGGCCTCGGCGGTCACCTGCGCAGCCGACATCTCCGGCTGCATGTCGTAAGTCGCCACCTTCGGGCTCGCCGGGCACGCGCGGTCCTCACCGGGAAACGGCGTGCCGCGGTAATTGTTGAAGAAAAAGGTCACGTGCGGGTTCTTCTCCGTCTCCGCGCAGCGGAACTGCCCGATACCGGCGTTGCTCACAACCTCGCCGAGGATGTTCTTCAACGCCTCGGGCTTGCCCGAGATCACGTGCACCGGCAGACCGGCCTCATACTCGGTCATGGTGGCGTAGTAGAGATCAAGCTTTGCGCCGCGATCGAACTCCTTGAAGCCGTCGATCACGAAGGCCTTCGTGATCTCACGTGGGCGGTCGCCGCGGTAATTGTAGAAAAGCACCGCGTCTCCATTGGCGAAAGTCGCCACGGGCCTGCCGTCCGCGCCGGTGATCCACGTCGCCGGCACGAACTCGTCGCCATTCTGCGTCGGGCTGAGCGGCTTCTCGTAATAACCAGCGATCGCCGCCTCGGCGCTGGTCGCGGTGGCGAGGGCCTTCTTGCCGGTGAGCATGTCGTAGGCCTTCTGCACGCGCTCCCAGCGGTTGTCGCGGTCCATCGCCCAGAAGCGGCCGCAGACCGTGGCGATCATGCCGACGCCGATCTGCTTCAGCTGCGCCTCGACCTGCTGGATGTAGCCGAGCCCGCTCTGCGGCGGCGTGTCGCGCCCGTCGGTGAAGGCATGGATAAACACGCGGCCGGCGAGACCGTCCTCCTTCGCCTGGCGCAAAATCCCATAGAGATGCTCCAACATGCCATGCACCCCGCCGTCGGACACGATGCCCATCAGGTGCAGCTTGGCAGCCGGATTGGCCTTGAGACGCGCGACGATAGCCAGCCACACGGGGTTCTGCGCGAGCCGCTTCTCGGAAAAGAGCTTGTTCAGGCGCACCAGCTCCTGGTCGACGATGCGGCCGGCCCCGATGTTTTCGTGACCGACTTCGCTGTTGCCCATCTGGCCGACGGGCAGGCCGACATCAAGCCCGCTGGCCGCGACCAGTGTCACGGGAAATTTCGCGTGAAGCATGTCGTCCGCCGGCTTCCTCGCGAGGTGAACGGCGTTGAACTTGTCCTGCTCTGAATGGGGGTTCGCCCCCCAGCCATCACGGATCACAAGCAGCACGGGAGCGATCTTGGCAGTCATGCCGGTGTTGTCCGGCTTCCGCCCGGGCCGGGCAACTCTAATCCTGCCGCCCTCGGTTGACTTTCGAACCCAAAACCTCACCTCTACTGGCTCCATGGCCAAGTCCGCCGTCCTGCTCCTCAATCTCGGTTCCCCTGATTCCACTTCCGTCCCTGACGTGAAGCGTTACCTCCACGAATTCCTTGGCGACGAGCGGGTGATCGACAAACCGGACAACGCCTTTCTCCGCTCGCTGTTGGTCAAATTCATCATCTCACGCCGGGCCGCCGCCTCCGCCCACGCCTACACCACTATCTGGACGCCGGAGGGTTCGCCGCTGATCGTCACCAGCCAGCACACGCAGGCCAAACTTCAGGCGACACTCGACCTGCCCGTCGGGCTCGCGATGAACTACGGCAACCCCTCCATCCCCGCCGCCCTGACCCAACTGCAGGCCCAAGGCGTGACCCGCCTGCTGCTCTTCCCCCAATATCCCCACTACGCGATGTCGAGTTGGGAGACCGTCGTGGCAAAAGTCCGTCGTGAGGCCGCCGCCATCGCGCCGAAAATGAATCTTGAGTGTGTCGCACCGTATTTTGCCGATGAAGACTACATCGCGGCGCTCGTCGCCAGCGCCCAACCCCATCTGGCCCAGCCGCACGATCACCTGCTCTTCAGCTATCACAGTATTCCCACGCGCCACCTGACCAAGGCCGACAGCTCCCACGCCCACTGCCAAGTCGTCGCCGATTGCTGCAACACCTGCAGTCCCGCCCACGCCACCTGCTACAAGGCCCAATGCGTCGCCACCACCAAGGCCTTCGCCTCCCGGGCCGGACTCGATCCCGCGAAGTGGTCCATCTCCTTCCAGTCGCGACTGGCCAATGAACCCTGGCTCGAGCCCTACACCGACTTCGAATACAAGCGCCTCGCCGCCGAGGGTAAGAAGCGCCTGCTCGTCATCACGCCAGCATTTGTCACGGACTGCCTTGAGACACTTGAGGAGATCCGCGTGCGTGGCGCCGAGGATTTCGTGGCCGCTGGTGGCCAAACCTTCAGCGCGATCCCTTGCCTGAATGACCAGCCGGTCTGGATCGATTTCTTGGAGAAGCGCGTTCGCGAGTGGCACCGTCGCTAAATCCGGCGTAAACCCCCGCCCGGTTGCTGGGTGATTCGCCCCAGACATTGGTAAAAGCCGTATAAACACCACGGCCTAAGCAGCATGAAGGCAGTCCACGCTGGCGGAAGCCCTGCCGTCTTGCAAGCTGCCGACCCCGTGAAACCGATTCATCAGCAGCTCCCCTTTGGTCAAATTCTGGCTAGCGGCTTCATGTCGCGTCCGCCGATGGCTTCCGGCCTACAGTCGGCCGCAATCATGGCAGGCCATGGCCACGAAGTGGAGGCGGGTGCAGCCGTGGCGCGCATCCTCTTCATGGATGATGACGCGCAGATCCGCACGCTCACCAAGAGCATGCTCGAGGGGCTCGATTACCAGTGCGACCTGGCCAAGGACGGCGAGGAAGCCCTCCAGCTCTATCAACATGCCATGCGCTTCGGCCGACCCTACGACACCGTGATCATGGATCTCACCATCATCGGCGGCATGGGGGGACAGGAAACCTTCCAGAAACTGCGCAAGCTGCACCCCAAGGTATGCGCCATCATCGCCAGTGGCTACGACACTGCGGAGATCGCCCGCCAGTTCATCGGTCCTGGCTACCGCAGCTACCTGAGCAAGCCCTACCGTCCGGCAGACCTCGACCGGGCCATCCGGCAAGCGCTGGGCAAGTAACCCCCGCGCCGCATCGCTGCGGCGTCGGTTCACCGCTTGGCCGGCTGGAGGCGCGTCGCCTCCCAACTCAGCCCGACAGTGAAATCCTTGGTCATAAAATCCAGGAAGTCCCGACCGCTTATGACGAGACAGCTCGCCTCCGGGCTGCGCGCCACGACCGTGGCGGTAGCGGTGCCGTCACCGAGCAGGCTCATCTCTCCGAAGCTATCCCCAGGCTTCAGCCGGCGAAGTTCCTCCTTGTTCCTGACCACCGCAAACTCGCCGCGGTGCACGAGAAAAAGCCAGTGATTGTTGGCCCCTTCCTGCACGGCGGCCTTACCCTCGGCATAGTCGTGGAGCTTCGTCCGCCGGGCGAAGGCCGCGAGCGTGGCCTGACTCCAGTTGCGCGCCAGCTCCAGATGCTGCAGGAAACCGACCTTCTGCACCGCGTCTTCCACCGCCTCGCGCGAGAGCTTCGACAGCACGAGCCGCTCGAAGTCCGCCTGATCGAGGCCGAGCAAAATGCTCTTCGACAGCGCACGGACTGATCGCGTGCGCACCCCGCCGCGCAGGATGGCTATCTCGCCAAACGCATCACCCTCATCCATCTCGGCCACCGGCTCCGACCGGCCAGGTGCGTAATCACGCCGCACCTCGAGCCGGCCAGACAGCACCAGATAGAGCCGCGCGCCCGGTTCGCCCTCCCGCACCACGTAGCTCCCCTTCTTGTGCTCTTCCGGCTTCACCGCCGCAGCCAGCGCCGCCAGGTCCGTCGCCGCCAGTTCGCGGAACAGCATCGTCCGGCCCAGCCATTGCGCGATGGTCTCAGGCGATACCAGCACGGCCGAAGGCCGCAACTTCCGCTCCGCCCGCTCGCGCGCCCAAGCTCGCACATGCCGGTAGACGAACCACGCAACCGCACCCGCCGACACGGCCACGAGCAGGCCGCCGAAGATCAACAGTGCCAGCGCCGTGTAGCGCCAACCGCCAGCCGCATGGAAGCGCTGCACCAACTCCGTGGCATTGGTCTGCAGCAGCACACAGCCACCCAGAAAAGTCACCAACAGCCAGATGACCGTCGCACCGGCACAGACCAGCAGGTATTTCCCGTCGGCCATCTGTCGACGCGCCCGCCCCAACAGGACAAAGAGGCGATCCTGGGCGAAGACGAAATCATAGGAGGTCGCCAACTGAGGATCCCGGTAAAATACCGCCAGCATGTCCTGCAGCGGGGAGCGCCACAAGGGCGACAGTTGCAGCAGGGCTCCGGAAAGCACCAGCACCAGCAACTCGGGCAGTCGCCAGGCCGCCAGCGCGATCACCAGCAGGAGTGGCGCCAGCCGAGCCAGGGCGGCATCGAGCCGGACCGTGCGTCCGCACATCAACGCATCGTCGAGGTCCACCGCGAAGTGCGGAGCCAAGGATTTCCACACCAGGCGTGGGTGATAGACCTCGCCGCCGACCGCGCGCACGACGCTACCCGCCAGCACGTAGCCCAGGCTCAGCGCCGCGCAAACCACCAGCCAGCCGAGCATCAGCCACGCGGGATGCTGCGGCAGATAGACCGGCCTCAACAACAGAAAGACAACCGCCGCGAGTCCGACCATGAGAGTCGCCCAGCGGACCAGCCAGCCCTTGATCCGAAGCGACCATTTGGCCGGTGACACTGCCGCTGGCTCAGGGACCACCGCAGTCAGGAGGATCCCGGCGCGCACAGCCTTCACCACCAG
>DAORVZ010000152.1:0-5482 GCA_035434005.1 Lacunisphaera sp. | reverse complement strand
AGGAATATCTGCATCATGAAGAACACCGCGCTGACGAGCGTCTCCACCTCGCCCCGCCCGAGGTGCAGCGCCCGGAAGTCAATCCGGCCCAGGATCGCCACGCCGGGGAGCACCAGCGCGCAACAGGCCAGCACGATGGCCGGCGGCCACCGGCGCTGGCGCCAGGCGATCCAGACCGGAATCATGATCGCGTAGATCTGGGTGAGAAAGGCCGAGGTCGTGGCGCTGGTGAACTGGAGCCCGTCGTTCTGGAACAGCATGCCCGCGCCGAGCGTGAGTCCGATCAGCACGCCTTGCTTCAGTTCGAGCCGGGTGAAGGACCGGAGCCGCCGGCCGAGCACCAGCAGCAGCACGACGGAGCCGAGCAGGAACCGCGGCGCAATGGACCCGGCCGTGATGAACCACGTGCTGCTCGCGGGGAGCACCTGCTGGTGCGCGAGGGCGAGCGCCTTCACCAAGGGAAAGCTCAGCGCCCAGAGGAACGTGGCGAGCACGAGCATCAGGAGCGCCTGCGTGTGGACGGAGCGGCCGGGGGGCGTCATGGGGGAAAACAAAACCGCCGCGGATTGCTCCGCGGCGGTTTCGAAAGTTTCACTAAGAGCGGATGCCTCAGGAGACGTGCTTGCTGACCAGCTTGGTCATGTCGAACATGCTGACTTGGGACTTGCCACCGAAGACAACCTTCAGCGCGGCGTCCGCGTTGATGTTGCGCTTGTTCTTGGTGTCCTGGAGACCGTTCTTCTTGATGTAGGCCCAGAGCTTCTTGGTGAGCTCTGTGCGGGGAAGCGGCTTGGCACCCACGATGGGGGCGAGAGCAGCGTCCGGAGTAACCGGCTTCATGAAAGCGGCGTTGGGTTTACGGGTGGATTTTTTAGCCATAGTGCTATTCGTCATAGAACCGGCGGTATCCAATGCAACGATTTTCTAGAGGGAGAATCACATTTCCCCAGAGGGAAAACGGGATGATTTCCGCCAAAATAGTCTTGCGGGAAATGCGCCGTGCACTCGACCGGCTAGACCGCGTCCGGCGAATCCACCTGCACGAACTGGCGGTAGAGGGCGGCGTAGTGGCCGGCTTGCGCCAGCAAGGCGGCGTGGGTGCCGCGCTCGATGATGCGCCCCTGATCCAGCACCAGCACCAGATCGGCGTGCCGGATGGTGCTCAGGCGGTGGGCCACCACGAAGCTGGTGCGGCCGCGCAGGAGCTCCGCCAGCGCCTTTTGCAACCGGGCTTCCGTGAGCGCATCGATGGAACTCGTCGCCTCGTCGAGGACAACCAGCCGCGGGTCGGCCAGCAGGGCGCGCGTGAAGCAGACAAGCTGCCGCTGGCCGAGTGAGAGCCCGGCACCGCGCTCGCCCACTTCCGTGGCAAGCCCTTGCGGCAGCGCCTCAAGCAAATCCAGGCAGTCGAGCCGGCGGGCCGCCGCGCGCACCTCCTCCTCGGTCGCCTCCGGCTTCGCCAGGCGGATGTTGGCCAGCACCGTGCCGCTGAAAAGCAGGTTCTGCTGCTGCACCATGCCCATCTGGCGATGGAGCGAATGACTGGTGAGCGTGAGGATCTCGTGGCCGTCCACCAGGACCTCGCCACGGGTCGGCAGGTAAAACTTGGCGACGAGGTTGATAATGGAGCTCTTGCCGCTGCCGGTGTGGCCGACGAGCGCCACGGTCTGGCCCGGCTCCGCCGTGAAGCTGACCCCGTGCAGCACCGGTTTGGCCGGGTCATAGCCAAAGGTCACGGAGCGGAACTCGACCTTCATGCCTGCTCCGGCCCGATCTGGAGCGCCGGCGACCCCGCCCGCGAGGCCGTTCTGCGGCGGGGTGGCCGCAGCTCCATTGCCCGGCCGCGGATCCGGCAGCGCCACCGCCGCCGGATCGTCCGCCCACTCGGGTTGCACATCGATCAGGCGAAACACGCGCTCGGCTCCGGCCATGGCGGTGAGCGCCTGGTTGTATTGGTTGCCGATCACCGAGATCGGGGCGAAGAACTGGTTGGCGAGCAGGAAGAAGGTGATGAGGCCACCGAGCGCCATGTCGCCATGGAACACGCGCCACCCGCCGAACATCAGCAGCGTGGCGACGAAGAACTGGCTGTTCAGCTCCAGCAGCGGCGTGAGGATGGCCGAGGTGCGGGCCAACGCGATGTTGTAGCGGGCATGGTCGGCGAGCAGGCTGCGGAACAGGCCGGCGTTGGTCTCCTGCCGCACGAAGCCCTGGGTCACCCGGATGCCGTTGACCGACTCGGCCAGCGTCGCCGTCACCCGGCTGAAGCTTTCCTGCGAGGCGCGGGTGTAGTGGCTGAGCTGCACGCGGAAATGCCGGTTGAGCGCCCACAGCACGGGAGCCATCGCCAGCACCACGAGGAACAGCACCCAGTCGATCCACAGCAGCACGGCCGCCGTGAAGATCATCGAGCCAAACTGAATCACGCTGACAAACAGCACATCCTGAATGCCGACGCGCACTGCCTCCACATCGCTCGTCACCCGGCCGATGATGCGGCCGATCTTCACGCGGTGAAAGAAACTCATCGGCTGCCGCAGCGTGACCGCGAAGATATCCCGCCGCAGCCCGTTCACCACCGTCTCGCCGATCTCCAGCGCGTAACGCTGGCGGAAGTGAAAGAGCCCGTCCGTCGCCACCGCGAGCAGGCCGTAGCCCGCCACGCCGAGGGCGAGCCCGGCGAAGTCCCGCCCGGTGATCGGCCCCTTGATGACGAGCGCCACCACCCAGCCCAGGGCCGGCAACTGCGCCGCCCGGATCAGGGTGAGGATGATCAGCGCCGTGACTTTGCCCTGGATCGGCCGCGTGTAGGTGAAGAGCCGGCGGATCAGGCCCCACTCGAGCGGCTTCTGCAGTTCCTCGTCCTCGTCGTCGCGCACGCGGCGGACGAGCCCGAGGTCCTTGATCTGGTCCGGCGGGATCATGCGCCGCCCTCCCGCTCACGCAGCGGCAACTGCTGGAGTTCCCGCGCGTCCACCAGTTGCAGGTCGGCGACGCGCAGGTATGGCCCGGGCACCTTCATGAGCTCCTCGTGCGTGCCGCGCTGCACGATGCGGCCATCCTCCAGCACGATGATGAAGTCGGCGCGTCGCAGCGTGCTCAGCCGGTGGGCCACGATGAAGGTCGTGCGGCCAGCAATGGCGCGGTCGAGCGCCGCAAAGATCTCGTGCTCTGTCTCGCTGTCGATCGCCGCCGTCGGGTCGTCGAGCAGCAGGATGGCCGGCTCGAGCAGGACGGCCCGGGCGATGGCCAGGCGCTGGCGCTGGCCGCCCGAGAGGCTCTGCGCGCCCTCGCCGAGCAGCGTGTCGTAGCCTTGCGGCAGGGCGGTGATGAAATCGTGCGCGGCGGCGATCTTCGCCGCCTGCTCGATCTGGGCGCGCGTGGCCGCCGGGTGGCCGAAGGCGATGTTGGCCGCCACGGTGTTGGAGAACAGGAAGCTTTCCTGAAAGACGATGCCGATGTTCCGGCGCACGTCGTCGAGGTCGAGCGAGCGCACGTCGTCGCCGTCGAGCAGCACGCGGCCGGCGGTGGGATCGAAGAAGCGCGGGATCAGGCTCATCAGCACGCTTTTGCCCGCCCCGGTCGCGCCGAGGATGGCCACGCACTGGCCGGGCTCCACCGCCAGGTCGATGTCGCGCACCACCGCCTCGGTGCCCGCGTAGGCGAAGGAGACCCGCTCGAAACGCACCGCGCCGGCGAGCTTGGGCCGGCGGATGGCGGCAGGCGCGTTCTTCACCTCCACCGGCGCATCCAGGATCCCGAACACCCGGCGCGCGCCGATGAGCGACTGCTGCACGCTGTTCACGATCGTGGCCACGTTGTTCACCTGTCCGGAGAACTGTTCCAACAGGCCCGCGAATACCACGAGGCCCGTGCCCAGCGGCAAACGGCCGTGCGCCACCAGCCAGCCGCCGTAGCCGAGCAGCACCATCATGTTGACGCGGGTGAGGAACCCGACGGCGGGCGAGAACAGGCTCACCTGCCAGAAGATGCCGCGCTGCTGGTCAAAGCAGGCCTGGTTCGCCGCGTCGAATTGCGCGCGCGCCTCGGCCTCGCGGCCCATGCCCTTCGTCACCGCCGCGCCCATGACGCCCTCCGCGAGGACCTGGACCATTTTTTCCACCAACGTGCGGTTGTGGGCGTAGGCTGGCTGGATCTTCCGCGAGAAGGCCGCCGACATGAACCAGAGGAGGGGCGTCGTGGCGAGGCACGCGACTGTCAGCGCCGGGCTCAGGCTCGCCATGTAGATGACATAGGCGGTGAGGGAGATGCCCATGATCACGCTTTGCATCAGCACCTGGTCCACGAACATGCGCACCGATTGCACGTCGCCGGTCACCCGGGTGATGATCGAGCCGGTGTTGTTGGCGTCGAAGAACCGGAAGCTCAGCCGCTGCAGCTTGTCGTAGACCTCGCCGCGCAGATCCACCACGAGCTTTTGCTGCACGAGCCGGTTGATCGAGACGGCGTAGGCGTAGTTGAGGAGCGCGCGGAGGAGCGCGAAGACCAGGATCAATCCCGCCAGCAGGCCCAGCACCTGCAGCGGCGGCCAGCTCTCCGGCAGGGCCACGTGCAGCGGGTTCACGCCGAGCGGGGTGCCGTCGAGCTTGTGCCGGATGTAGTCGATGCCGAGTCCCGTGAAGCTCAGGCCGCCGATGCCGAGGGTGAGCAGCACCAACTGGATGCCCAGCACCAGCAGGCAATGCAGCCGGTAGCGCCAGGCCAGGCCGAAAAGCCGCCGGACCAGCTGCCCGTTGCCAGGTTCGGCGGGCGGGATGCTGGGGGCGTCGGTCATGGGAAGGGCCACGTTACGAACCCGCCGGTCTGGTGCACGAAATATTTTCGCCGCGCGGATCCGCCGCGCCCGGGCCCACTCCGCGCTTGCCAAAAAGCGCCCTCCGGCCAGCCTCACCGCCGTTGGGTTGGTTGTTTGTTAGATTCTATCGCTACGGAGAATTGTCAGGTGAGCGACCGTGTTCAGTGATGATTTGAAATCCGGATTTTCGGGGACGGGCGGTAAGGCGACAGCATCAGCTCTCATCATCACATGTCAGAAAACAACAAGCTCTACGTGGGCAACCTGCCCTTCGCCAGCACCGCGCAGGATCTGGAGGCCCTGTTCGGCCAGGTTGGCACCGTCAATGTCGTCGAGATCATCTTCGACAAGTTCACCGGCCGCTCCCGCGGCTTCGCCTTCGTCACGATGGGCTCGGGCGACGAGGCCCAGAAGGGCGTCGAAAAATTTCACGGCCACGAGATCGAGGGCCGCGCCTTGTCGGTCAATATCGCCCGGCCGCGCGAAGAGCGCCCTGCCCGCTCCTTTGAGGGCGGCGGTGGCGACCGCGGTGACCGCGGCGGCTATGGCGGCGGCCGGGGTGGCCGCGGCGGTGGCGGTGGCTACGGCGGCGGCCGTGGCGGCGGTGGTGGTGGCGGTGGTGGTGGCGGCTACGGCGGCGGTGGTGGTGGTTACGGCGGTGGCGGC
>DAORVZ010000151.1:0-5508 GCA_035434005.1 Lacunisphaera sp. | reverse complement strand
CGTGCCGCCGCCGCTCACGGTGGTGAGGCAGCCCGCCTACGAGGTCGGGCAGGCCGCGGCGGAATTGCTGCTGAAGCGTTTGGAGGACCCGAAACGGGCTGAAACGCACCTCAAGCTTCTGCCGAAGCTTGTTCTCAGAAGTTCTTGTTGAAAAACGACAAGCGATGCGACCAGGGATTATTTTTAGTCAAGGTAAACGTTTACATTGATTTCTGCGCAAAGTCTGTCCAATACAGCTTTTGTATGCCCCTTACCCCCCTTCGGCGGCCACTGATGTTTCACGTTTGGTCAGGTTTCCTGCTTGGTGTGTCCATGCTGGCCGGCCCCTTGCAGTCAGCGCCGGACGCGCCTCCGCCGAAGCTGGCTGTGGTCATCTCCATCGACCAATTCCGTGCGGACTACCTCGTCCGCTTCCGGCCGTATTTCGTGGAGGGCGGGTTCAAGCGGCTCTTGGAGGGTGGGGCTGACTTTCGGGATAATCATTATCGCCATGCCGTAACCAAGACCGCGCCGGGCCACGCGACCATTTTGAGCGGCGTGCATGCCAACGTGCATGGCATTGTCGCCAATGAGTGGGTGGATCGCGCTACCTGGCAGGTGATCGAATCGGTGGAGGATCCGACGGTGACGATCCTCGGCGCGGCCCCCAAGGCGGGTCGCTCTCCCGGTGGCGTGCTTGAAGCCAAGGCCGGGCGTTCGCCACGCAACTTCCTCGCCACGACGGTGGGCGACCAGCTCAAGCTCCGCTTTGGCGCCGGTTCACGGGTGTTCTCCGTCGCCCACAAGGACCGCTCGGCCATCCTGATGGGCGGCAAACTGGCCGATTCGGCCTACTGGATTGTGGACGGGCGGTTTGTCACTTCGACCTATTACCACGACCGGCTTCCCGCCTGGGTCGAAGCCTTCAACGCCGAGGGCCGGGTGGAAAAATTTTTCGGGCAGACGTGGGACCGGCTTCTTGACCCGGCGGTTTACGATGCGGTGCAAGGTGCGGATGATGCGCCCGGCGAAAACACGGATTTCGGATTTGGCCGCGCGATGCCGAAGAAAATCGATGGCGGCGCGACCCGGCTTACCGCGAAATTCTACGAGGCCTTTGAGACAACGCCGGCGGCATCGGAGCTGGTCGGGCAGTTTGCCCAGCTGGCCCTGGAGCAGGAACAACTGGGCCGGCACCGGGATTCGGACCTACTCTGCGTCGGCTTTTCGCAGATCGACAAAATCGGCCATGCCTATGGTCCCGACAGCCATGAACTCATGGATTCGATCCTGCGGCTCGATCGCGTCATTGCCGGTTTGCTGGATGCGATCGATCGCGCAGTCGGTTTGAAGAATTGCGTGGTAGTGCTGACGGCCGACCACGGTTCGAGCCCGCTGCCGGAGCATGTGCGCGCATTGCGTCCCGAGATTCCCGCGGGACGACTCGATGTCGCCGCGGCTGATCGAGCGGTGACCACGGCTTTGGAGCAGGCTTTCGGGAAGGCTCCGGATGGCGACTATTGGTGCCTGCGGGACAATTTCGGCTATCATCTGCGACCGACGGTGCTGCAGGCCCTGAATGTTCAAGCCGACGCCGCGGCTCGCGTGGCCAAGCAAGCGCTGTTGGCCCGGCCCGAAGTCGCCAATGCGTTCACGGCCGCCGAGGTGCTGGCGATGGCGGCGGAAGACAACTCCCTCGCCGCCGGCTCCCGACGCAGCTATTTCCCGGGGCGCAGCCAAGACGTGATCTTCGTGCTCAAGCCCTACTTCATGGATCGGCCGAAAAGCGGCACCAACCACGGCACGCCCTACGACTACGACACCCATGTGCCACAATTGTGGTTCGGCGCGGGTGTGACTCCCGGGATCCATGTTGAACGCACCGGCGTGGACGATCTAGCCCCGACGCTCGCCGGCCTGCTCGGGGTGCCGCGTCCGCCGCAGGCGCAGGGCCGCCGACTGTTCTAATATTTCCACTCTCCGTGACTTTCGCCCCTGTTATCCTCCAGATGAAAGGCATCGCCAAGCGCTACCCCGGCGTGGTCGCGCTTGACGGCGTTGACCTCGAGGTGCGGCGGGGCGAGGTGCACATCCTGCTGGGCGAAAATGGCGCGGGCAAATCCACGCTCATGAAGATCCTCGCGGGCGCGGTGCAGCGCGACGCGGGCACGATCACCCTCGATGGCCGCGAGTGCGGCCTAGTGTCCCCGCGCGAGGCCCAGGCGGCCGGGGTGAGCATCATCTACCAAGAGTTCAACCTCGTGCCGCACCTGACGGTGGCGGAAAACATCTTCCTTGGCCGCGAACCGCGCGGAAAGGTGCCGGGACTCATCGGCGGGGCGCGGATGCAGGCCGATGCGGCCCGGCTGCTCGGTGAATTGGAGGTCGGCATCGATCCCGCGGCCGTCGTCGCGCGCCTCGGCGTGGCCGAGCAGCAGATGGTCGAGGTCGCCAAGGCGCTCTCCATCGACGCCCGGATCCTCGTGATGGACGAGCCCACGTCGGCGCTGTCGGACAAGGAGATTGCGCAGCTCTTCAAGGTCATCCGGGCCCTGCGCGCGCGCGGCGTGGCGATCATCTACATCTCGCACCGGATGGAGGAGCTGTTCCAGATCGGCGACCGCGTCACGGTCATGCGCGACGGCCGTTACATCGCCACGCGGGAGATCCCGGCGACCACCATGCCCGAGCTGGTCAGCCTCATGGTGGGGCGCGACCTCACGGAGCACTTTCCGAAAAAGGCCGTGCCACCCGGCGAGGAGCTGCTGCGGGTCGAGCATCTTTCCCGCGCCGGCGTGCTGCACGACATTTCGCTCACGCTGCATCGCGGCGAGGTGGTCGGGTTGGCCGGGTTGATGGGCTCCGGGCGCACCGAGCTGGCCCGCGCCATCTTCGGCGCCGATCCCATCTCGGCTGGTCGGGTGACCGTGAAGGGCCGCGAAGTGGTGGTCGGTTCACCGCAGCACGCCATCGGCCTCGGGATCGGCCTGCTCACGGAGGATCGCAAGCGCCAGGGCCTCGTTCTCTGCCTGGATATCCGGGCCAACACCTGCCTCGCGAGCGTCGACCGCTTCAGCACGGCCGGCGTGGTGGACGGCGGCCGCGAGACGGCTGCGGCGCAAAAACTTTCCACCGACCTCCGCGTCAAGACCCCCGGCCTGCACCAGCGGGTGATCAACCTCAGCGGCGGCAACCAGCAGAAGGTCGTCCTCGCCAAGTGGCTGTGCTGCGAGGCGGACATCCTGATCTTCGACGAGCCGACGCGCGGCATCGACGTTGGATCCAAGGTCGAGATCTACCAGCTCATCAACCGCCTGGCCGCCGAGGGGAAGGCCATCCTCATGATCTCCTCGGAACTGCCCGAGATCCTCGGCATGAGCGACCGCATCCTCGTGATGAACCGCGGGCGCATCGCCGGCGAGTTCACCGCCACCGAAGCCACGCAGGAGAAGATTCTGCACTGCGCCCTCGGCGCCCACGCCGCATGAAACTGCCTCCCGTCATCGCCCGCCATGCCCGCCAGTTCGGCACCTTCGCCGTGTTCGTGGTCCTGTGCGCCATCATCAGCGTGCTCACGCCGCATTTCTTCACGGTCACCAACCTGCTCAACGTGGCGCAGCAGACCGTCATCAACGCCCTCATCGCGGTCGGCCTGACCTATGTGATCATCTCCGGCGGCATCGATCTGTCGGTCGGCTCGATCCTCGCGTTTTCCGGCGTGGTGATGGCCCATACCCTCCGGCTCGGCTGGCCGTTGCCGCTGGCCATCCTGGCGGGCGTCGGGGTTGGTGCGGGCTGCGGCCTGGTCAATGGTCTGCTCATCGCCTACGGTCGCCTGCCGCCCTTCATCGCCACGCTGGGCATGATGAGCGTGGCGCGCGGCGGCGCTCTGCTTGCCACCGACGGCCGCCCGGTGTCTGGCTTCGACGAATCCTTCCGCTGGCTGGCCACGGGTGAGATCGCCGGTGTGCCCGTGCCCGTGATCATCATGGTGCTGGTCTACGCGGTGGCGCACCTGGTGCTGCAACGGACCAAGTTCGGCCGCTACACCTATGCCATTGGTGGCAATGAGGAGGCTTCGCTGCTCTCCGGCGTGCCGGTGCGGCTCTACAAGACCGGCATCTACATCGTGGGTGGCGGGCTCGCCGCGCTGGGCGCGGTGCTGCTCACGGCGCGACTCAACTCCGCCCAGCCCATCGCCGGAATTAATTACGAACTCGACGCCATTGCCGCCACCGTGATCGGCGGCACCAGCCTGATGGGCGGGCAGGGCTCGGTCATCGGCACCCTCATCGGCGCGCTCATCATGGGCGTTCTCCGCAACGGCCTCAACCTGCTCGGCGTGTCCTCCTTCATCCAGCAGGTCGTCATCGGTATCGTCATCATCGCCGCCGTGCTCCTCGACACTTTCTTCAAGCAATCAAAACGCTAATCCCATCCCCATGAAAAAATTCCTCCCCTTTGTCGCGTCCGCCGTCCTGCTTGTCGGTTGCGGCAAAAAAGCCGAGACCACCGCCGGTCCGGCCGCCCCCGGCAAGCCGGTCGTCGCTCTGGTCGTCAAGACCCTGAACCATCCCTTCTTCATCGACATGCAGCGCGGTGCCGAGGAGGCCGCCAAGGCCGCCGGGGTCGAGCTCATCGTCCAGGCCGCAGAGCGCGAGATCGACGTCGAGCGCCAGATGCAGATCATCGAGAACCTGATCCAGCGGAAGGTGAGCGCGCTCGTCGTCGCCCCCAGCGGGTCGCGCGAGATCGTGCCCGTCGTTGTGAAAGCCAACCAGGCAGGCATCCCGGTGCTCGTGGTCGACACCCGCGTCGACGCTCCGGCGCTCAAGGCGGCCGGCGGCAAGACCGCCACGTTCATCGGCTCGGACAACTACGAAGGCGGCAAGCTCGCCGGTGAGTTCATGGTTCAGAAGATGGGCGGCCAGGCCCGCATCGCCGTCCTTGAAGGCATCCCGGGCCACGAGACGGGTGACGCGCGCCTCCGCGGTTTTCGTGACGCGCTGAAGGGCAGCCCCGGCATGACGATCGTCGCCTCGCAGCCCGCCAACTGGGAGCGCGACCAGGGCTACAATGTTTTCCAGAACATCATGCAGGCGCACCCGGACGTGAACGCCCTGTTCTCGGCCAACGACCTCATGGCACTCGGTGCGCTTGAGGCCATCGCCGCCGCCGGCAAGTCCGGCAAGATCACCGTCGTCGGCTTCGACGCCCTCGACGAGGCGCGCGCCGCCGTGAAAAAGGGGACGATGGCCGGCACCGTCGCGCAGGATCCCGCCCAGATGGGCCGCGTCGGCGTCGAGTGGGCCGCCCGCGTGCTGAAGGGTGAGGCACCGCCCGCCGACATCGCCGTCCCGATCCAGTTCGTGAAGTAACTTTCTCCTCCTATGAACAAGCCAATTAACATCGGTGTCGTGGGGCTCGGCCGGCTGGGCCGGCTCTACGCCAGATATTTCACCAACCGCCTGCCCGGTGCGCGCCTCTATGCCGTGACCGACGTGGCCCCCGAGGCCGTCAAGGCCACCG
>DAORVZ010000150.1:0-5534 GCA_035434005.1 Lacunisphaera sp. | reverse complement strand
CAGCGAGGCGGCGGGGGGCACGCCGCAGGCCATGGGGGAGGAGGAGGCCCGGGAATTCATCGGCAACGCCGACTTCGACGGTCCGCTGGTGGACTTTGCCGCCAAGGGCTTCTCGGTGGACTACGCGGGTGAGGAGACGCTGGAGGGCCGGCCCGCCGACAAGCTGATGGTGATGAATCGGAGCGGGCAGCTCTTTTTCCTCTGGGTGGACAAGCAGACGGCGGAGGTCGTGCTGCGCACGGTCTCCCGGGAGAGCCGGGGCCAGCGCGTGGCCGTGGAAACGCGTTTCAAGGATTTCCGGCCGGTGGGCGGAGTGCGGCAGCCGCACCGTATCGAGACGCTCGTGGAGGGGCGGTTGCTCCACGTGACCGTGATCGACAGGATGGAGGCGAATCCGGTGGTCGCGCCCGGAACATTCAACCGGCCGGGAAATTAATCCCGCGACAGCTCGCCGGCGCGGCGGGTGGCGGCGAGGACGGTTTCCTTCAGCGACTCGCGGAACTGTCGTGCGGCCATGACTTGGAGGCCGGCAAAGGTGGTGCCGTTGGGTGAGGTGACTTGGTCGCGCAGGGTCTCGGGGGGCTCGTCGCTGCGGGCGAGCAGGCGGGTGGCGCCGAGGGTGGTCGCGAGGGCCATGCGGTAGGCGACGTCGGAGGGCAGGCCGGCGGCGAGGCCGGCGTCGCGCAGGCCGGCGACAAATTCAAAGAGGAAGGCCGGGCCGCTGCCGCCGACGGCGGTGAGGGCGTCGAAGTAGGTTTCGTCGAGGGGGAGGTATTGGCCGAGGGCGTCGAGGATCCGGCCCACTTGGGTGCGGTCGGCGAGCTCGAGCGGGGTGAGGGTGCAGTAGGGGGTGATGCCGGCGCCGATGGCCGCCGGGGTGTTGGGCATCGTGCGAACGATATTGCGGGCGCGGGGGAAGGACTGGGCGAGGCGCGCCAGTTTTTTCCCGGCGAGCACGGAGAGCACGAGCTTGCCGGCGGTCAGCTCGGCGAGGCGCGGATCGGCGCCGGCCAGCGACTGGGGCTTGAAGGCGAGGATGACGGTGTCGGCCCCGGCGAGGAGCTTGGGCAGGTCGGGCTCAAAGGTGATGCCGGTTTCGGCGGCGAGGTGCCGGGCGGTGGTGCCGGTCTGGCTGGTGCAGGAGAGGTCGGCGGGGGCGCAGGCCTGGTGCGCCAGCAGGCCGCGGACGATGGCGCCGCCGAGATTGCCGGTGCCGAGGAGCGCTATTTTGGGCGAGGACATCGGAATCATTCTGGTAATCTTAATCGGAATCGGTCCGGCGATTGCAACCCCCTATGGAGATCGAGACCACGGCGGGATCGCCGTGGCTCCACCTTAACCTTTGTTTTTCCGCTCGAGCGGGTGGCGGATGGTGCAGAGGGCGCCGCCGCCCGGGCGATCCACCAGGGTGACTTCGCCGCCGAGGTTGCGCAGGGCGTGACGGGCGACCGTCAGGCCCATGCCGACGCCGACGGTGTGCTTGGTGCTGGTGAAGGGCTCGAAGGCGTGGTCGCGGATCTCGGGGTCGAGGCCGCGGCCGCGGTCCTCGATGTGCACGAGGGCGAAGGGGCCCTCCTCGGGGCGCTCGACGACTTCCGTGCGGATGTGGATGGGGCGCTTGTCGTCGGGCTCGTCGTGGTAGCTTTCCCAGGCGTTGATGAGGAGCTTGGCGAGCGCGTCCTCGAAGACTTCGACGTTGGTGTCGATCAGGAGGTCGGCGGGCGGGGGCTCGACGGTGATGGGCTGGTCGATCTTGTAGTCGATCTGGTAGCGGCGGATGCCGCTCTCGATCATGCGGGCGAGGCTGGCGCGGATGAGAGGGGGGCGGTTCTTCACCACGAGGCCGGTGAGCTGCTTGATGATGCCGACGATGCGGTTGACGGCGTCCTCGAGGTGCTGGGCGTTCTTCTTCACGAGCTCGGGTTTCTCGTGGTAGGCCTTGATGAGGTCGACGTAGCCGATGACGACGCCGAGGAGGTTGTTGAGGTTGTGGGCGATGCCCTGGGTGACGGCGCCGATGGTGGCGGTGCGGCGGGCCTCGCCGAGGCGGGTCTGCAGCTCGATGAGCTCGCGGTTGATGGAGACGAAGCGGAGCTGGGTCAGCACGCGGGCGAGGGTCTCGTCGAGGTCGATGGGCTTGGTGATGTAGTCCACGGCGCCGACGCCGAGGCCCTCGAGCTTGCCCTCCTTGGAGGTGCGGGCGGTGATGAAGATGACGGGGATGGCCTTGGTCTCCAAGTCGGCCTGGAGGCGCTGGCAGACCTCTATGCCATCCATCTCGGGCATCATGACATCGAGCAGGATGAGGTCGGGGCGGTTGGTCTTGACGAGGTCGAGGGCCTCGCGGCCGGAGTAGGAGGTGACCACGGTCATGCCTTCGCGCTCCAGCTTGCGTTTCAGCAGCTGGACGTTGATGGGCTGGTCATCGACGACGAGGATCTTGGGCGGGTTGGCCATGCGGTCTGTGGGCGAGCGAAGTGGGTTTGCCGGGGGCTGGCAAGGTTGCGTTGGGTCTCCGGGGGTGTTTCCGGGGCCGGGCCTAGGCGTTTTGACGACGGGCCTTGACGGTGTTTTGCATGAGCATGGCGACGGTCATGGGCCCGACGCCGCCGGGCACGGGCGTGATTTTGCTGCACAAGGGTGACACCGTGGGGAAATGGACGTCGCCGGTGAGCCGGTAGCCGGATTTTTTGGTGGGGTCGGCGACGCGGTTGACGCCGACGTCGATGACCACGGCGCCGGGCTTGACCATGTCGGCGGTGACGAATTCTGGTTTGCCGATGGCGGCGATGAGGATGTCGGCCTGGCGGGTGAGGGCGGGGAGGTTGGCGGTCTGCGAGTGGCAGATGGTGACGGTGGCGTTGGCCCAGGCCTTGCGTTGCACGGCGAGCAGGGCGGCGGGTTTGCCGACGATGAGGCTGCGGCCGAGGACGACGACGTGTTTGCCGGAAAGGGAGACGCCGGAGCGCGCGAGCAGCTGCATGATGCCGGCGGGGGTGCAGGCGACGAAGCCTGTGTCGTCCTCCTGCGCGAGCTTGCCGAGGTTCAGGGTGTGGAAGCCGTCGACGTCCTTGTGCGCGGCGATGCGGCGGAAGACGGCGACCTCGTTGATGTGCTTGGGCAGGGGGGACTGGACGAGGATGCCGTCGACGCCGGCGTCGGAGTTGAGGCCGTCGATGAGGGCGAAGAGCTCGTCCTGGGTGATGGTGACGGGCGGGTAGATGAGGCGGCTGGTGATGCCGATGGTGGCGGAGGCGGTCTCCTTTTTCTTCACGTAGGAGACGGAGGCCGGGTCGTCGCCGACGCGCACGAGGGCGAGGCAGGGCGGGCGGCCGGGGAGGGCGGCGACCTGGGACTTAAGTTCGGCGATGAGGTCCGCCGCGATTTTGTTTCCGTCGATCAGTTCCATAAAAAAGGCCGGCGGGGGGCGCCGGCCGGAAGGGAGGGCGGGTTAGTTCTTCAGGGCCAGGGACTCGGCTGCGATGACGAGATCCTTGCCGTCGACGGTGTTCCGCACGGTGCCGGTGATGGTGATGTCGCGGTCGAGGAAGGTGTCCATCTTGTCGGTGAGGAGCAGGCGGCGGGTGTCCACGTAGGCGAAGCGGCGGCCCGAGGCGTCGGTGAGCTGGTAGTCGTAGGGGGGATTGGGATTGAGGATGACGCGGCGGGCCAGGACGAGGGTGCCGGCGAAGAGGCGGGGGGTGTCGGCGTTGTTGGCGGCGAGGGGCACCGGGCGGCCGAGCGTGGTCACGGGCGCGGGGGACGGGGTGGGCGCGGCGACGGGCGGC
Source organism: Lacunisphaera sp. (assembly GCA_035434005.1). Classification (GTDB taxonomy): domain Bacteria; phylum Verrucomicrobiota; class Verrucomicrobiia; order Opitutales; family Opitutaceae; genus Lacunisphaera. Next base: position 1,746 of record DAORVZ010000150.1, on the reverse strand, counting down.
AGGGGCCGGGGTGTGGGGGCAACATTGGCGGCCTCGCCGATGGCGATGAAGCCCTGGAGCTTCTTGTCGAGCCGGACCTGGCACCAGTCGCCCCCGGCCAGGCCGATGACCTCGGTCTTGTCGCCGGCGGCGGCGACGGCGAGGAGCTGGGCGTCCTTGCGGGGGGCGGCGTAGATGTTGCCGCCCTCGCGGACTTCGAGGCCCTTGGTGATGTCGCGGTTCTGGGCGTAGGCCTCGAAGGGGCCGCTGACCTCGATCCGGCGCCAGCCGGCGGGGGCCTCGCCGACGACGGTGACGGTGCTGCCGGCCTTGAGCCGGGCGAGCACGGGCGAGCGGGGGTCGGTCTGCACGAAGACGGCGGTGTCGGTCGCGAGGGTGTCGGCCGCGAGGGGGGCGGCCACGGCGAGGAGCAGCAGGAGGAGTTTAGTTTTCATCGTGGGTGGAGGGGGTCATCTCGCGGTAATGGACGGTCGGGACGACGAAGAGGGAGGCGACCTCCTTGGTAGAAAGTTGTTTCACGCCGCGCAAAGGAATTCCTTTCAGGCGGAGGGCGCCGATCTGGTAGCGGCGAAGGCGGCGGACCTCGAAGCCGAGCGTGGTGAAGAGCTGGCGGATCTCGCGCTTCTTGCCGTGGTGCATGTGGACATCGAGCTCGGTGGAGCTGCGGTCGGCCTGGGGGTTGACGAGGTGGGCGCGCTCGACCTTGAGGTGCTCGCCGTCGATGACGACGCCGCGCAGCAACTGGCGGAGGCGGCCGGCGGGGAAGGGCTCCTCGAGGGACACGTAGTAGCGCTTCACGACGAGATTCGACGGGTGCATGAGCTTGTGGGCGAGGTCGCCGTCGGAGGTGAGGATGACGAGGCCCTCGCTGTCCTTGTCGAGGCGGCCGGCGCAGAAGAGCCGGAGCCGGGCCCACTCGCGGGGCAGGAGGTCAAAAATCGTGCGGTCGGCGTGGGGGTCGCTGTTGCTGCAGACGACGCCGCGGGGCTTGTGCATGACGAGGGCGAGCTTGGGTTGCGCCTGGGCCTTGAGGGCCTTGCCGCGCACGGTGACCTTGTCGGTGCCCGGCACCACCTTCTGGCCGAGGGCGGCCTTTGCGCCGTTCACATAGACCTCGCCGCCGGCGATCAGCGCCTCGGCGGCCCGGCGCGAGCAGACGCCGGCCTCGGCGATGAATTTCTGGATGCGGACGGGTTCCATGGGAAGGCGATGAATGGCGGGCGCGGCGGGACGGCGCAACGAGAAACCCATGACACAAACGAAGCTTGCCAAGCCCCGGCCCGGCGGCCCTAAAACTGCCTTTCCATGAGCGACACCGCGCCGGCCTGCGCCCACCACAAGGATCACCCCTTTCCCGCCCGGCTGGTCGAGAACCGGCTGCTGAACAAACCCGGTTCGCACAAGGAGACGTGTCACGTGGCGGTGGACATCGCCGGCAGCGGCCTGACCTACAAGGCGGGCGATTCGCTGGGCGTCTTCCCGACCAACCGGCCCGGCGAGGTGGCGGAGATTTTGCAACGCCTCGGGGCGACCGGCGAGGAGCCCGTCGCGCCCCTCATGCTCAAGCTCGCGGCCCCGATCCCGTTGCGGGAGGCCCTCACGGCGCGTCTGGCCCTGGCCAAGCCGACGCGCAAAATCGTCGAGACGCTGGCGGCCAAGGCGACCGACGGGGCGGAGAAGGCGAAGCTCACGGCCCTGGTCGCGCCGGAAGCCAAGGACCACCTCGCCGGCTGGCTCGAGGACCGC
>DAORVZ010000149.1:0-5543 GCA_035434005.1 Lacunisphaera sp. | reverse complement strand
ACGAGGCCGGCACCGTGTCGAACTTCGAGGTGCTCCGCGCGGAAGTCGCCCTGGCCAACGCCCAGCCGGCCCTCATCACCGCCCGCAATGACCACCGCCTCGCGATCGAGGAGCTCCGGCAGGTGCTCGGCTTCGTCAACCCCGGCACCGAGAACGTGGCCAAGGTGCCCTCTTTCATCGGCACGCTCGAGTTTACTCCGGTCAGTTTCGATCTGCGCACCGCCCTTGATTCGGCACGGGAGCACCGGCCGGATCTCCAGCGCCTCACCAAACTGGCCTCCGCCGCCGAGCAAAGTGTCACGGCCCGGCGCGCCGCTTACCAGCCGACGATCTCCGCCTATGGAGCCTACGATTGGCGCATGAACTCCACCGGCTCCAGCAGCCTGTCCAACGCCCGTGACGGCTGGACGGTCGGCCTGTCGTCCTCGTGGGATATCTTCGACGGCCGGGCCACCGCCGGACGCGTCTCGCAGGCTCGCTCGTTCCTTGAGCAGGCCAAGCTGTCCCTCGCCGAAGCCCAACTCAGCGTGGATGTCGACGTGCGGCGCGCCATCTCCACCTACCAGCAGGCCACCGAACTCGCCGAGGCCTCCAAGAAGGTTGTCACGCAAGCCGAGGAGGCGGTCCGCCTAGCCAACGCCCGGTTCAGCGCCGGCACCGCGACGCAGCTCGACGTGCTCACCTCGCAGGTGGATCTGACCACCGCGCGCCTCAACCAGCTGCAGGCATATTACAGCTACAATGTGGCCGTCGCGAACGCCCGCCGGGCGATGGGGCTGGGTGATGAGCTCACCCCGGCTGGCGTGCTGACCTGGCCGGCCAAGTAATCCCGCAGCGTCGCACTCCTGGTCAGACACAGGCCAGGAGAAGGCTGCTGACCGTCGTCCCGGATGCGCCTGCGGTCATGAACCGCCGCTCCAGTTTTCAGTCGCGAGACCCACGCAACCTGCGCCACCATCGCCTGTCGTAACACGCCTGTGTTAATGAAGCCCGCCCGTTTCCTGGTCATCCTCCTCGCTTCCCTGTTCGTGCTTGGCCTCGTCGCTGGCGGGCTCGCCCTGACGCCTGCGGTGCAGCGTTGGGCCGTGTTGCGCGCCGTGCAGGGCACGCCGGGCTGCAAGTTCGAGGTGACGAGCGTCGCGGCTGGCTTGACCCGCATCCGGTTGGCCGGGGTGCACCTTGAAAAGAGCGGCCTCACCGTGCAACTGGCGCAACTGGACGCGGACTATTCCCTGTGGCAATTCCTGCTCCATCGCCGCCTCGTCATCTCAGGCCTGAGCGGCAGCGGCTTGGTGGTGGATGCCACCCGGCTGTCGCGCGAGACGGCTGGAACCGCCGCCGCCGGCGCTCCCGTTGTTGCGCCGGGACTGCTCACGCAGATCGAACTGCCGTTCGCGTTGGTCCTGGGCGACTGCGTCCTTGAGGGACGGGCCCTGTTGCCCGGTTCGGCCGGCGGGGCACCGGTCGCGGCGGAATTCAAGCTCACCGGCGGCAAGTTCTCGCCGGGGCAGGAGGGGATTCTGGCACTTGCCGCCACCCTGAAAAATTCCACGCCGGCCGCCCGCGTCGCCACGCTGCGCGCCAACGTGACCCTCCGCGCCCTCCAATCGGAGCAAAATTCCTTCAGCCGCGTCAGCCTGACCGCCGTGGTGGATGCGGAGGGCCGGACCCTTTCCGGCGCGGAGCAACTGCGGATCGCGACGCAACTCGGCACAACCCCGACGGGCGAGCACTACGATCTCACCATTGACACCCTCGTTCGTGGCGCGGCGGAGAATGTGCTGACCGTGCATGGCACCTTGCCGACGGGCAGTCAGGAATATGCAGGGGACTGGAAACTTCTGGCGCGCACGGCCCAGTTGGAACCGTTTTTCCTCGGGGCGGGCTTGCCCGAATTCAACACGCACGGCGCGGGTCGGTTCACCTACAATCCCGTGACCGCTGCCGCCAGCCTGCAAGGCGGTCTGACTGCTGACGTCAGCCGCCTGGAAGCACTGGAACCGGCTTGGCGGCCGATTGGCGCAGTCAAGGCCACGGCGCAGTTCGATCTGGTCGCCACGGCCGGCGTGGCCCGACTCAACCAGCTTGATCTCACTCTCGCGGGCGACCAGCCCGTGCTCTCGCTGTCCGCGGCCCGCGCCGCCGAGATCCACTTCAAGGAGCGCCGGCTCTCGCTGGGCGGCGCGACCCCGGGCGAGGCGATAAGCCTCACGTTGCAAGGTCTGCCGCTGGCTTGGGTGCGACCCTTCGTGCCGACGGTGGATGTCTCGGGCGGCCTGGTCACCGGCCAGCTGGCCATCAACGGTGAGTCCGACCACCTGACCCTTCGTGCAGTGCAGCCGCTGCGCGTGAGCCAACTGACGGTGGTCGAAGCCGGCCGATTGCTTCTGGCCAAGGCCGACGTGGCGCTCGACTTCGACGCCGTGCTGACCAAGACGGCGCTTTCGGCGGAGATCCGCCGCTTCAGCCTGGCCACGCCGGCGGGCGACTCGCTGGCCGCTACGGCGTCGCTCTCACTGCCCGTCGGACCGAATCCCCCCATCACGGTTAGCGGCACCTACACGGCCGACCTGCCCACACTGCTCGCTCCGTGGCTGCCGCTCGGCCGGGTGAAGGCGGCGGGCGATGCGGACTTCACCCTGGCCGGCCAGAAGATCGAACTGCGCCGACTCCACACCCGCGCGACCGATGCCGCGGGCCTTGACCTGTTCAAGGCAGACGCGCTGCGACCCTTGGTATTTGATCTCGCCACCCGGCGCGTGGAGGTGGCCGGCGCGACAGGCGCGACCGATCTGCTGCGCCTGTCGCTAGGACGCTTGCCGCTCGCCGTGCTCCCGCTGACCGAGCCCGGCACCAAGCTGGGCGGCGTCGTGGCCGCCGGAGAATGGGTGCTCGCCCAGGACGGCGAGAAGCTGACCGTGCGCACCCCGTCGCCCGTCAGGCTGGCGGATGTTTCGCTCGCGGAACAGGGGCGGGTGGCGCTGACGGGCCTGCAAATCGAGGCCCGTCCGGTCATCGAGCTCACAGGCACGACCTCGGCGCGAATCCAATCGGGCGACGTCACCGTGCGCACCGCCGACGGCCGACTGTTGCTCGGTGCCAGCGGCGAGGCGACGCGCACCGCCGGTGCCGGGCTGCAAGGGGCGATGACTTTCACGCTGGAGGTGGCGGCGCTCGCCACGCAGCCGCTGTTTGCCGGCGCGCAGGCCGTTTCCGCCGGGCGTGCCAGCGGCGAGGTGCGCGCGGCCCTCGGAGTCGGCAACCAGCTGGAGGCGCGGCTGACGGTCAACGGTCTCGTGACCGCCGCCACCAACGAAACCCTGCCGGTGGCGAACCTCAGCTTCCGCGCCGTGGCCCATCCCAACGGCAAAATCTCCGTGCAGGCGCCGCTCCTGCTGGATCGCGCGGGCCAGCGCTCTGATTTGAATTTCTCCCTCGAGGCGACTCCGGCCGGCCGCGGTTACGCGCTGGATGGAAATCTGACCGGTGGCCAGGTGGAACTGGATGACGCGATGGCGGTGCTCGGGGTGTTTGCGGCAGCGGCGGGAGACCAGCCCGTCCCTGCGCAGACGGCCCCGCTGACGGGAGCACCGGACACCGCGCCGTTTTGGTCGCGTCTCACCGGCAGGCTGGCTTTGGACATCAAATCCATCGCGCGCGGTGCGGATTGGGCGATGACTGGATTGAGCGGACAGGTGGTCATCGCCCCGACGGACATTACACTGCCAACCCTGGCGGCCACTTTCGGCGAGAAGGGGCGGTTCACGGCGAAGGGGCAGATCCGCTTTGCCTCGGGCCCGCAGCCCTACGTCCTGACGGGCGATTTTTCCCTCACGGAGTTTGATGCCGGCCACCTGTTCAAGGCCTTCGAGCCCGCCAAACCGGCCACCGTCGAAGGGTTGTTCTCGGTGGAGGGGCGGTTCACGGGCAACGGGGTGACTTTGGCCGACACCATCGAGCGGAGCCACGGCGCGTTCGCGTTGACCAGTCGGGCCGGTGTCTTCCGCGGGTTGCAGCGCACGACGAACAAAGTTTCCCTCGCCACCAAGGCGGTGGACTTGGTCGGTTCCCTCTTCGGCTCCTCCAAGGTCGTCGAGAAAGTCGCCGGGACGGCCTACGTTGTTGATCAGCTCGCGCAGAGTCTCGGGGAATTCAAATACGATCAACTGAGCGTCCGCCTGACCCGCGATCAGGCGCTGAACCTGACCCTGAACGACATCAGCCTCGTATCGCCCGAGATCAGGCTGATCGGGCAGGGGACGGTCACCTATGTCGCGGGCAAGCCGCTGTTGGATCAACCCCTGCGCGCGTCGCTTTCACTGGCTGGCCGGGGTGTCGTGGAGACCCATCTGGGCAAGCTGCGTCTGCTCAGCGGAGCGAGGGACGATCTCGATTACGCGAAGGCCCGGGAAACTCTCACCCTTGAGGGGACCTTGGCCCGACCCGACCCGACCGCCTTCTTCACGAGGATTGCCACGGCCAAGCTGGCTGACTTTCTGGCGCCCGAGAACTGAGGCTGCTGGCCAAGCCTTAGACGGGTGAACCCGGCGAACCCGTAAGGAAATTTCCCGCCGAGGCGGGGCAGGGGGCAAACAGCTCGATTTTGCCTCAGTCGCGGTCACGCTGGGGCCATCAGCCCCATGCCACCGCAGGACACCGAACAGGCCCGCTGGTTTGCCACGGAGGTGCAGCCGCACCGCCCGGCCTTGCGGGCATGGTTGCTGGCGCGCTTCCCGACGCTGCCGGACGTCGACGACCTCGTGCAGGAAAGCCTCGCGCGCCTGTTGCGCGCCCGGGAGACCGGCCCGATCAATTCCGCCCGCGCGCTGCTCTTCACCACGGCGCGCAACCTCGCGCTCGATGCCGTGCGCCGCCAGCGCGTGGTGCGGTTTGAACCGATTACGGATGAGACGCCCTCGTCCGTCTTAGCTGATGGCACCGATGTCGTTGCCACCGTCAGCAAGCAGCAGGAACTCGAACTCTTGACCAAAGCCATCCAATCCCTCCCCGAACGCAGCCGCCAGGTCTTCACCTTGCGGACGGCCTATGGCTTGACCCAGAAACAGATTGCCGACCGGCTGGGCGTCTCGCTCAGCACGGTGGAGAAACAAATGACGCAGGGCATCCGGCTCTGCGCGGAGTTCTTCGCCGCCGGCGGCGCCCGCTGACCCATGAAGACCGTGCCATTTCAGAATCCCCACGATCCGATTCCCGCCGCCATCGCCGAGGCTGCCGCCGCCTGGCTGGCGCGTCGCGACCGCGGCCTGTCGCCCGCCGAGCAGGACGACTACCTGCAATGGCTCGCGGCCAACCCGCGCCACACTGAGGCCGTCACGCAGCACGCCGCCGCCCTGGAGCGCATGATGCAACTCTACGAATGGCAGCCCGCGCACGACACCGAGCCGAACCCGGATCTGTTCAAGCCCTCGCGCTCTGCCACGGCGCTGCGCTGGGCCCGGGCCCACCGGTTCTGGTCCGCCGGGCTGGCTGCGGCTGCGGCCGTCGCCGTCGGCTTCATCCTGTGGTCGCCCCGCCCGGCCCCG
>DAORVZ010000148.1:0-5554 GCA_035434005.1 Lacunisphaera sp. | reverse complement strand
TGTTCCTGCCCTGCAACCCCGATGGCAGCAGCGAGCACGACGCCACCTTCGGGTTCGTCATGGAGGCGCTGGCCCGCCTGCCCCGGCAGCCGGTGGTCTGGCAATACCCGGTCTGGTCCTGGTGGAACCCGGTGCTGCTGCTCCGGCGCTGGCTCGCCTCGAAGGACTGCCACCGGCTGCCCTTGGAGGATTACCGGCAGCACAAGCAACAGGCCATCCGCTGCTACCAAACGCAGATTGCGCCGCTCGCCCCCGACGCCAACCCCGCGCTGCCCGCCAGGTTGGTGGAAATCTTTCTCGCCGACACGGAGTTTTTCTTTCGCTACGAACCGCCCACCCCATCGCCATGAATCCGTTTCGCCCCGGTCTGCTGGCCCGCCTGCGCCGCAAATTCCTGCTCGAGCCCGCCGGCTTCGGCCGGCCCGTCGATCAAGCGGCCGTGGACGGCGAATACCGCAGCGGCGCGTGGGCGCACTTCCATCAATTGCCCGAGCTGCCGCGCCAGAGTGTGATCGTCGGCTACGTCAGCCAACTGCACCCGAATCCGACCATCCTCGACCTCGGCTGCGGCAGTGGCCGTCTCGCCCAGTTGTTCCAGCCGCACCCTTTCGGCCGCTACCTCGGGGTCGATCTCTCCCCCGAGGGCATCCGTATGGCCCGGGAACTGAACCTGAAGGGGTGCGAATTTGCCGAGGGGAATTTCGAGACCTGGCGCCCGCAGGAGAAATTCGACGTCATCATCTTCAGCGAATGCATCGGCTACGCGCATGACCCGGGCGCGCTGGTTGCCGCCTTCCTGCCGGCGCTTGCGCCCGGGGGCACGGTCGTGATCTCGCATTTCCGCTTCGGCCACTGGGCGGCCCATTGGCGGCGCGTGGAACAGCACCTGCAGGCCTTCGAGGCCACCACCGTGGCCAACGCCAGCGGCCAGACCTGGGACATCCGGCTGTTGCGGCCACCTAGTTCCTCAAAGTGAGCAAACGTGTCCTGATCGTCGGTCAGTTTATCCTCGGTCATCGCAATCTACCATGGGCCACTCTCGCGTCATGAAACGCGTCCTCGTAATCAGTCCGCACTTCCCGCCGGTCAACGCGCCGGACATGCAGCGGGTGCGCGTGGCGCTGCCCTATTTCGTCGAGGCCGGCTGGGAGGTGACGGTGCTCACGGTCGCCGATCCCACGCCCGCAGCTCCCGTGGAGCCGGAGCTGGCAAGCACGGTGCCGACGAGCGTTCGGATCGTCCGTGCCCATTGCTGGTCGCGGCGTTGGACCCGCTGGCTCGGGTTCGGCAATGTGGCGCTGCGGTCGCTGCCGTTTCTCTTTCTCACCGGCAGCCGGCTGCTCGGCGGCCGGCGCTACGACGTGGTCTATTTCTCGACGACGATGTTCATCACGCTTCCGCTGGGCCGGCTGTGGAAAATGCTCCACGGCGTGCCCTACGTGATCGACCTGCAGGATCCCTGGGTCAGCGATTATTACGAACGACCCGGTGCGCCGCCGCCGCCCGGCGGATGGAAATACCGGTTCGCCCAGGGCCTCGGGCGCCTCCTCGAGGGCTGGACGCTGCGGGGTGCCAGTGGATTGCTGGCGGTCTCCGCCGCCTATTTGGACACCGTCCGCACGCGCTATCCCGGGCTGCGGGCAGTCCCCTCCGTCGAGCTGCCATTTGGTTCGCCTGATCCTGATCTGGCCCATTTGCGCGCCACCCTCGCGCAACGCCCCGCGCTGTTGCCGGCCGGAGGCTGGCGGATCGCTTTTGCCGGGGCCCTCGGGCCGGGCCAGCTCGCGGCGGTGGCGGTGCTCTTCGCCGCCCTGGCCGAGGCCCGCCAGGCCGGCCCGCGCGTGGCGGTGCATTTTTTTGGCACTAGCTACGACCCGGCGGCTCGGCCGGCGACGCTCGCCCTGGCCGCGCAATATGGTTTGCAGGACTGCGTGTTTGAGCACCCCGGCCGGCTCCGCTATTTCGACGCCCTGCAAGTGACCTTGGAGGCCGACGCCAACCTGCTGCTGGGCTCCACTGATCTGGCCTTCACCCCTTCCAAGACCCTGGCGGTGCTCGCGGCCGGCCGCCCGGTGCTCACCCTTGCCCCCGTCGGCAGCGCGCTGCTCACGCGGCTCGCCGCCCTGGGTCAGACCGGCCTCGCATTCCCCGACGGCCCGCCGGAACCGGCGAGTGTCCGCGCCATTGTGGCTTGGCTGCAGGACCTCGCCGCCGGCCGCAGCGCAGTTCCGCGCGCAAGCCGCGAATGGGATGCCGCCCACGTCGCCGCGGTCCAGTTGGATATCCTCGCAACCGCGCGCCATGCCTGAGCACCCGATGCAAGACTTCACCCCCACCCCGCTCCCCGAGGAGACCGTCATGGACTACGGCATCCTCGGTGGCGCCCAAGCCGAGCGCGGCCGCAAGCTTTTCGTGACCGGTTCGGTTCTGCTCGGCGGACTGCTCGGTTATCTCGCCTACACGGCCAATGTTGAGCACAACCTGCACCGGGTGCTCGGGTTGGTGATGTTCGCCCTGGCCGTGCTGCCCGCCCTGCTGTGGGCCCGGACAGGCGGCAGCCGCTTCCCGGTCTTCGAGACCATCCTGCTCCTCTGCGCCAATGCCTATGCCATGCCGGTGCTCAACGCCCGCGAGCAGCTTGCCGGCTATGCCCCCGAGGTGATCACCCAGGCCTGCCTCGCGGTCATTCTCTATCAACTCAGCGCGATCCTCGTCTATGTGACCGTCAGCGGCCTGCCCGGTCGCAGCCGGTTCTGGCGCGAATCCCTCATCTCCCGGCAGATTGAAAAGCTGATCATCTACGGACTCATCCTGTCCACGGGCTACGTCGGGCTCAGCACGTTCACGACTTGGGTGCCCGCCGAACTGGAGAGCATCCTGCGCGCGATATTCTACGGCATCGGCATCCTCTGCACCTTCATCGGGGCCCAGCGCTGGGGCCGGGGGGAGCTCACGCAGGGGGAGAAAACCGTGTTCGTCTGCACTCTCGGGCCCCAACTGGTCTTCATGAGTGTCAGCCTGGTGCTGATTGGCGCCATCAGTCTCATCGGCATCGGCCTGCTCGGCTACGTCTCAGGCGGCAAACGCATCCCTTGGCTCGTGCTGGGCCTCGCCTTCACGGTGCTGGCGCTGCTGCACACCGGCAAGACGCAGATGCGCACCAAATACTGGGATCAGGGACATCCCACTCCGACCATCACCGAGTTGCCCGCGTATTTTACAGAGTGGATCGACTTCGGCCTGGAGCCGACCAGCGGCGGCAAGACGGTCAGCCAGAAGATGCTCGAACGCACCTCGCTCATGCACATCCTCTGTCTGATCGTGGACAATACGCCGTCGCGGCAGGATTACCTCTACGGGAAAACCTACTCCTACGTGCTGCCGCAGCTGGTGCCGCGGTTTTTCTGGCCGGACAAGCCCCGCTCCCATGTGGCCACCTATGAACTCGCGATCTATTACGGCCTCCAGCAGGAGGAGGACACTGCCACCACCACCATCGCCTTTGGGCTCGTGACCGAGGCCTACGCGAACTTTGGCCTGATCGGCACCATGCTGCTCGGGGCCTTGTGGGGCTTCTGGCTCAAGAAACTCCAGATCTGGTCCACCTACAGCCCGATGTTCTCCTTTGCCGGCCTGCTCATGGTGCTGCTGACCGCCTGGTCATTCAACGCCGAGCTCACGATGGCCGTCTGGGTGTCCTCGCTGGAGCAGGCGGTCATTGTGGTTCTCGGGCTGCCCCTGCTGCTCCGCAGTCTCTTTGGTCTCTGATCCCGCCATGCGCCGCCTGGCCATCGTGCTCTCGCACCCGGTGCAATACTACAGCCCGTGGTTCCGCTGGCTGCGAGCGCACACCGCGCTGGAATTTCGCGTGTTTTATCTCTGGGAGTTCGGCGTCACCACGCAGCGCGACCCGCAATTCGGGACCGCCTTCCAGTGGGACGTGGACCTGCTCGCCGGCTACGAATCGGAATTCGTGCCCAACCGCGCACGCGATCCGGGCACGCACCACTTCCGCGGCCTCGACAACCCGGCGTTGACCAAACGCCTCGCGGCGTGGCGCCCGGAGGCCGTGCTGCTCTTCGGCTACAACTGGCTTTCGCACCAGCGCGTCATCTGGTGGGCCCGCCGCCAGGGTGTGCCGCTGCTCTTCCGCGGCGACTCCCACCTGCTCGGCCGGGCGCGCTTGCCGCGGCTGCGCCATCTGTTGCTGCGTCTCCTCTACCGGCAATTCGCCGCCATCACCTGTGTCGGCGCAGCCAACCGCGACTATTTCCGCGCTCTCGGGGTGCCCGAGGACAAACTGTTCTTCGTGCCACATTCGGTAAACGCCGGGCACTTCAACCCCGCCGACCCCGCCACCCGCGCGGCCGCTGAGAAACTGCGCGGCGAACTCGGTCTCGCGGGCAAGCGCGTCGTCCTCTTCGCCGGCAAGTTCTCGGCCGCCAAGCAACCCGTCGCCCTGCTCCAAGCTTTTCTGTCCGTCTCCACAGCGGCCGACGCGCTGGTCTTCGTGGGCGACGGCGCGGAAAAAGACCGGCTCACCGCCCTCGCGGCCACGCGTCCGGACCGGTGCGTCCGTTTCCTGCCCTTCGCCAACCAGAGCGAGATGCCCGCCCGCTACCGGCTGGCCGACATCTTTGTGCTGCCCTCCCGCGGGCACTACGAGACCTGGGGCCTCGCGGTCAACGAGGCCATGCACCTCGGCGTGCCCTGCCTCGTCACCGACCTCGTCGGCTGCCAGCGCGATCTCGTGCAACCCGGGGAAACGGGCTGGGTGTTCGCCGCCGAGGATCCCGCCGCACTGGCCGCAACATTGTCAGCCGCGCTCCGCGCCTCGCCGGAGGAGTTGGGCCGCCTCGGCCGCAATGCCCTCGCCACCGTCGGTCGCTACACCTACCAGCAAACCAGCGACGGCTTGCTGGCCGCACTCGCCTGCCTGCCCCCGACCTGACCGCCATGCGCATCACCATCGTCAGCGGATTCTTCCTGCCCGTGCCGCCCGTCAGCGGCGGCTCAACGGAAAAATCCTGGCATAACTTGGCGCGCGAATTCGCGGCCCGTGGTCATGCCGTGACGATGATTTCCCGGCGCTGGCGCGATTTCCCCCACCAGGAGACGCGCGACGGTGTCCGGCACCAGCGGCTGCCCGGCTGGGATCACCAGCGCAGCCTGGGGCGCAACCTGCTGCTGGACTTCCTGTGGAGTTGGCGCGTGTTTTTCGCCCTGCCTGATGCCGATATCGTGGTGGTAAACGCCGTGGCACTTCCGATCTGGCTGGGTTGGCTGAAACCCCGCGCGGGTCGCGTCGTGATCATGACCGGGCGCATGCCGAAGGGCCAGTATCGCCGCTATCGCTCCATCGCGCGTGTGCTCGCTGCCAGCAGCTATGTCCTCGAGCGTGTCGTGGCGGAAAATCCCGCGCTGGCACCCGTCGCCCGCGTGCGTGGTTACCCGATTGACTGGCAATTGCTCACCGCTGAGACCGGCGCGACCCCGGCCGGCCTGCCGGAGATACCGGCGGGCGAGGTGGTGCTCGGTTATGTCGGCCGCATCC
>DAORVZ010000147.1:0-5568 GCA_035434005.1 Lacunisphaera sp. | reverse complement strand
GCGTTGGTCAGCGCCGCCTTCAGGCCGTTCTGGGTGAGGCCCTCGATGACGAGGTGCGTGACCCGGGAGGAGGCGCGGATGGCGAGGTCGAGCGTGGCGGCATCGGCCACGCCCGTCCCCTGGACATCGGTGATGGGAATCTTCCGCGAGCGAGCGAGATCCTCGATCTGGTGGCCGATGCCGTGGACGAGGATGATCTTGATGCCGAGGCTGCGGAGCACGGCGATGTCGGTCAGGATGTTCGCGAAATTCTCGTCGGCGACGATGATGCCGTCGGCGGAGATGACAAAGGTCTGCCCCTGAAACCGGGGGACGTATTTCAGGATGCCGCGCAGGTCGGTCGGTTTGATGTCAGCGCCGTTGCTCATCGATGGTGGGCGAGTTAATCGGGCATCCGCCCGGCCTCGTCAATGGGGATTCCGGCCCTCACTTCACCGTGAAGGACCAGGCTGCCGCCGGGCCCCTTGCCACGATGCGCATGCGATAGCGACCGGGGGCCAGATCCGCCGTGGGGATGCTCACGCAATACGTCGAGTCCTCCCAACGGCTGAGCAGGCCCTTGCCGGGAAGCGGCTCGGCGCTGGGAAGCAGCACGAACTCGTGCTCCCGGTGGTAGAGCGAAAGATTGCCGAGCTGCGTTTTCTGCGTGGGCAGCGTGGCGGTGAAGTAGGCGGTGTAAACCTCGCCGCGCGCCACGGCCGCCGGCGCGATGACCCGGTCAACGCTGGCCAGCAGGCTGGGCTTCTCGGCGAAGTTGGGTGCGAAGTCGGCGCCAAGGCCGACGGCCGCGCGCGTGATGGCGGCGGGGGCGGCGTCGAGGGCCGGCTTCTCCGCCGGGCGGCGTTCGTCGACGGGCATTTTGTGCCAGCCGGCGGCGAGCAGGCGTGCCGTGGTCGCCCGGTCCTGAGCATCCTGGTAGGGGCGATAGCCGCGACCGGGTTTGCGGTAATACAGGTTCACGGCCGTGTAACCGACGAGGCCAACGACAATGGCCAGCACGACCCATTTCATGGGCCAGGGTTTCTGGGGCGGACGGCGGTTGGCGGCGGACATGGCGGGCAAGGCAATAACAGGCGCCGCCAGACCTCAAGCCGGTTCGGGAGTGCGGCCTCGCGAGGCCGCTTTGAAAGCGGCGACAAGTCGCCGCACTCTCCGGCCCCCCGCAAATACAATTGCGCCGTTCCGGCCGAGTTGTTCTCGTCCGGGTTCACATGAAATATTGGTCGCAGACATTCATCCCGACACTGAAGGAAAGCCCCGCCGACGCCGAAATCGCGTCGCACAAGCTGCTCCTGCGCGCGGGCCTCGTGCGCAAACTGGGCGGCGGCCTCTACACCTACATGCCGGCCGGCCTGCGCGTCGTGCAGAAGATCAGCCAGCTCTGCCGCGAGGAGATGGATCGCGAGGGCGCCATCGAGCTGTCCATGCCTTTCATTCATCCCGTCGAGAACTGGGTTGATGGCCCGCGCTGGTCGGCGGCGCGCGAGATCATGTATCGGGTCGATCACGCCGGCGCCGGCAAGGGCCGCGCGAAAGAGCCGGAATACGTCCTCGGGCCGACCCACGAGGAGGTCATCACGCCGCTCGTGAAGTCCGAGATCACCAGCTACCGCGACCTGCCCAAGAATTTCTATCAGATCGGCACCAAATTCCGGAACGAGATCCGCCCGCGCTACGGCCTGATGCGCGCCCGCGAGTTCATCATGAAGGACGCCTACAGCTTCGACGCGAATGACGAGGGCGCGATCATGAGCTATAACAGGATGAAGCGCGCCTACGCGGCGTTCTTCACCCGCTGCGGCCTGAAGACCATCGCGGTCGAGGCTGACACCGGTGTGATGGGCGGCAGTTTCTCCCACGAGTTCATGGTTCCGGCCCCGGTCGGCGATGACGATATCGTCTATTGTGACGCGAGCGGCTACTCGGCCAATCGCGAGAAGGCCACCAGCGGCATTGTGCCGAAGGACCTGGTTGACGCCGCCGCGGTCGGCGCGCCCGAGGAGTTTGCCACGCCGGGCATCGTGACCATCGCGGCGCTCGCCGCCGCGCCCTACAACGCGGCTCCCGACCAACAGTTCAAGACCCTCGTCTACATGGGCGACGGCAAACCCTTCCTCGTGGTTCTTCGTGGGTGCGACGAACTCGAGGAGGCCAAGCTGGGCTCCCTCGGTTTTCAGCTGTGGCGCCCGGCCACACCGGAGGAGATCGAGCCGGTCATGGGCGCGAAGCCGGGCAGCCTCGGCGCCGTGCGCGGCACCATCAAGAACCCGGGCGTTCTCGCCGGCATCTTCGCCGACCACGCCATCCGCCTCGTCGGCAACGGCACGACCGGGGCCAACAAGGACGGCTTCCACCTCCGCCACGTGAATGTCGTCCGCGACCTCGCGATCGCTAAATTCGGCGACTTCCGCCGCGTGCGCGAGGGCGAGCCTGATCCGAAATCGGGTCAGCCGCTCAAGATCGCGCGTGCGATCGAGGTGGGCCATATCTTCAAGCTCGGCACGAAATATTCCGAGAAGTTCGGCGCGGTCTACACCGACGACCAGAAGCAGTCGCACCCGATGGTCATGGGCTGCTACGGCATCGGCATCAGCCGCACGCTGCAGGCCGTTGTCGAGCAGAGCAACGATGCCGACGGCATCATCTGGCCGTGGCAGGTCGCGCCCTGGCAGGTGCTGGTGGTTAATCTGGATCCGGCGGACGCCGCCGTGACAGAGTTGTGCCTCAAGCTCGCGCAGGCCGCCGAGTCGGCCGGCGCAGACGTGCTGATCGACGACCGCGCTGAGCGGCCGGGCGTGAAGTTCAAGGATGCCGACCTGATCGGTCTCCCGCTGCGCCTGACCGTGGGTGGCCGCGGGCTGAAGGAGGGCATCTTCGAATTCAAGTGGCGCACGTCCAAGGAAGTGCGCAAGGTCGCCATCGCCGAGGCCGAGAGCACGGTCGTCCAGGCGGTGCGCGAGGCAGCCGGCAAGTCCTGATCGTGGCCGAGACCAAAACCAGAAAAACACCCCGGGCGGCGAAGGCCCCGGCGCCCCAGCGCGCCGAGATTTGGCGGGTTGTCGTCCTCAACGACCCGGTCAACCGCATGTCGTATGTCGTCATGGTGCTGCGGCGGGTCTTCGGTTTCGCCGAGGAGCGCGCCCGCAAGCACATGCTGGAGGTGCATGAGCAGGGCCGCTCGGTGCTGTGGTCCGGAACGCGCGAGCAGGCCGAGGCCTACGTCTTCGCGTTGCAACAATGGCACCTGACCGCCGTGGTGCAGCCGGAGCCGTCGCCATGAAACGGGTCGAGATCAAGCTGAACATCAGCGCCGTGGCGCCGCTGCTCGATGTCATCAAGCAGGCGGCGGACGACCTGCGCGGCCATCTGGCCATCCGGGCGACTTTTCCGGAGAACGACGAGGAGTTCAACGAGACCTGGACCGCGGAATTGCTCGCCGGCCAGAACAGCGATGTGCGCGAGGTGCTCGGGCTGTTCGGGGCGGAATTTTTCGTCGAGGGCGGCATCGCGATCGACTCGCACAGCGCCGACTCGCTGCTACGCGGCTGCTCGGCGCTGCGGATCCAGATCCTGACACACTGGCTGCAGGGCATTCCGGCCGATCTGTTGGAGGAGGAGGACGTGCCCCCCGAGGCGATTGCGGACGCAGTGCGCGTGCCCTTCGCGGCCTACACGTTCCTCGACCAGGTGCAGAAAATTATCCTCGAGCACCTCGATCCGCTGGCGACGGAGGCGTGAGACCTCTTGTTTGCCATGCGGCGGCAGGGGAACTTCAGCCGCCGCAGGATTCGCATTTGACGGCGGGGGTGGGCGGCGTAGCTTGCGCGCTGACACCCTGTAGTGTTCGAGGTGCTCCATATAACGCTCTTTGCCTTTGCTATAATTTGGGAGCCGCTGACAGGCGGACTGATGCCAGGCCGTAAATCGGAAGGCAGGAGGTCTGTCGGGTGGTGCCCACCTTTAACTTAAAAAGGACATGAGCCCCGGGGCATACGGCACAGTCGGGGAGTCACAAATTTTACCACGATGAATCCGCTCTACTATTCCCTCCTGCACGTCTTCGCGCTGTTTGTGCTGGCTGCACACACCTTCATGGCCTTCGCCAATCCGGCGCCGGAAAACCGCAAGCGCACGATGATAATCACGGGCATCGCCAGCCTGCTGGCCATTGGCTCGGCGGGCGGTCTGATGGCCCGGCACGGCTATTCGTGGGGCAGCGGCTGGGTAATCGTCAAACTTGTGTGCTGGCTCGGCCTGTCCGGGCTCGCCGGCATTGTTTACCGTCGGCCGCAGTTGCGCGGGGTTCTGGCGTCGGTGGCCATGGTGCTGATTCTAGCCGCGTTGGTGATGGTCTATCTCGTGCGGACGATGTGAGTGCGGACACGCTGGTCGGGCTCTGGATCGACGACACCGGGAAGGTTCACGGGTGTTATGCCACCCCGGCGGGCGGACGCGAGGAGCGCACGGAGGATTTCAAGCCCTTCGCCTGGCTGGGGGCCAAGACGCCGCACGCGGGCGTCAGTTTCGAGCGCCTGAAGGGCGAGGGGACTTTCAACTGGCTGGCGCAGGCGGAGTCGCTGGCCGCCTTCGGGGTGTTTTTCAAGGCGGTGCGCGAGGGTGCGGCGGTCGATGTGCTCAAGCCCTACGAGAGCCAGTGGCTGTTGCAGCAGCGCGCCCGGCAGTTCGCGGATCTGAAATTCTCCGACCTGAGGCGCTGCCAGCTCGACATCGAGACCGGGGCGGTTGAGCCGGGCGCCTTCAGCGACGCGAAGAATCCCGGCGACCGCGTGCTGGCGATCGGGCTGCAGTGCGGGCCACGCCGCGAGCTCCTGACCTTGGGCGAGGAAACGGACGCGGGCGAGAAGCGGCTGCTGCTGGAGTTTAACGACCTGCTCCGGGAGATGGATCCCGACGTCGTGGAGGGCCACAACATCTTCAAGTTCGACCTCGACTACCTGCGGACGCGCTCGAAGCGCCACAAGGTGCCGTGCGCGTGGGGCAGGTTCGGCCTAACGGCGGAGTTCCGCAACAGCCGCATGAAGGTGGCCGAGCGTTGGATCGATTTTTCCCGCTGCGACATGCCCGGTCGCGCGGTCATCGACACCTACCTGCTGGTCCAGCTTTACGACATCACGGCCCGCGAGATGACCGCCTACGGCCTGAAGGACGCGGCGCGCTATTTCGGGATCACGCCGGAATCAGGGGAGGGGCGCACCTACATCGACGGCGCCCAGATTCAGCACGCGTTCCGGGCAACCCGGGCGGAATTTCTGGCCTACCTCGCGGACGACCTGCGCGAGACCCGCGGGCTGGCCGATGTGCTGTTGCCAACATACTTCGAGCAGGCGCGCGCCTTTCCGATTCTGCTGCAGGAAGCGGCGCTGCGCGGCACAGCCGGCAAGGTGGACCTGCTGTTTCTTGAGGAATACTATCACGCCCGCGCGAGTTGCCCGGCCCCGGTGGACATCGAGCCATTCGAGGGCGGGTTCACCCGCAGTTTTCAGGATGGTGTATTCCGGCACGTCCTGCATTTCGACGTGGCCTCGCTCTACCCGAGCCTGCTGCTGC
>DAORVZ010000146.1:0-5576 GCA_035434005.1 Lacunisphaera sp. | reverse complement strand
ACGCCAGCCAACCGGCGGCGAGGACGAGGACGAGGAGGGGGAGCCAGCGTTTCATGTGGCAGCGCGCTTGCGGACGAAGCCAACGAGGTGGAGGCCGAATTGGACGAGCAGGCCGAGGCCCATCATGATGCAAGAGATGTAGGGCAGCACCCAGCCCGGGTTGCGCACGACCTGTAGGATGCTCACCTTGTCACCCTTCTCAAAGCTGGCCTGATAGAAGGTCAGGCCAGCATGGCGCAGCGGGTTGTTCATGTAGATGAGCACTTCACGGTCCGCGCGGGCGTCGTCGCTCTTGAGGCGGATGCGGCTGGCGAAATTCTTGGGGATCTCGGTGCCCGCGTATTTCTCGTGGGTGAAATCGAGCAGCGTGAGGCTGAACGGGTGGTAGTAGCGCTTGAAGCGGAGGGCGATCTCCCAGGTGCGGCCCGCGTAGTTGAATTTTTGCGGCATCCCGAGGAGCGGCGAAACCAGCCAGGTGCCCAGGGTGCCCTCGGGGCCGACGAACTCGAGGTTGGCGGCGGGGGCATTGCGCTCGTCCTGTTTGTAGGTGAGATGCAGCGGGGTGACGGCCACCCGCGGGCCGATGCCGGCAGTGGCGAGTGCCGGAGCCGCCCCGGGCGTCTGGTCGCGCATCTGGAGCGTGGCATTGGGGTAGTAATCGCGGATGCGGACTTGAAACGGCAGCTGCGGGTGCTGGATTGAGCCGCCGTCGGCGAGCACGGCTTCGGGGATGGCGACGACCTCGTTGAAATCAGGATTGGTGGTGTCGAGGATCACCAGTTCGTTGATGCGGTAGCTCTCGGAGTAGCGCATGGACCCGCCCTCGGGGAGGCGCATGTTGCTCTCCACCTGCAGCAAGCTCGTGAAGAGCTCGCCGAGCAACAGGAGGATGAGGCCGAGATGCGTGAGCTGGATGCCGGTCTTCCGCCACTCGAATTTGAGGCGGTAAACATGCGCCGCGATGAGGTTGAGGAGGAGTAGGCCGCCCAGGAAGTAGCCGCCGGGGAACACGGGCACGGGGATCGACGTGCCGGGGATCGTCTCGAGCACGAAGAAGGTGTGGAAAAACTTCTCCTGCACGCCCCAGATGCCGAGTCGCACCTGCGCAAGCGTCGCCCAGAAAATTAGTATGATCGACAGGGTGAGCAGCACCACTGTCAGCTTAAGTGAGACGAAAAAGTCGCGAAACTGGCGGACGACAGGGTGCATGGTTCAGCGCGGGCGGACAGTGCGAAGGAACTCGAGAAAGGCTGCTTTTTCCCGGGCCACAACTGGGTCGGGGCCCAGCAGTTTGAAGAACCAGGTTTCGCTGCCATGCGGCACGACAGCGCCGAGGATGCGGGTCGGAGTGCCGTTGGCGGTGCCGACGAAGTCCACCACCTCGACATGCAGGGTGCCAATATCGAGATGCGTTAGGTTGGCGTTGAGTTGGTCGCTGGCGAGCGGGGGCAGGGAGATTTGCCCGCGCCAGCGGTTGATGTTGGCCAGGAGGCCGCCGGTATCGCCCGGGAAGGCCGTGACGGAGAGGTCGGCCTCGGCATCGTCACCTTTGATCGCGTAACTGCCCTTGCGCATCGGGCCGACAGGTTTCGCGGTCCAGTGGGCTGGGGCGGTCCAGGTAAGGCTGTCGCTGCCGGTGGGGACGGCTGTGTTGGCCATGGTGGCGTCGCCGCCAGTCTGGTTGCCGACGGGCGGGTGGTCGGCGGGCAACTCACCGGAAGCGGCAGGATCGGGGAGCGCGGCCACGGGATCCTTCGGCGCGCGATAGGCCGTGATCTCACGGTCGCGGCAGCCACCCGACACGAGCAGGACCAATACGACGCAGGCAAGGGGACGAAGAGACATGGCTGGCCCTCACATTAGTGTTCCTTGGAGAACCGCAATCCTAACCGGCAGCTATCAGCCGGGCGGTGCGAAGCAATTAGTTGCGAGATTTTGGCTGCCAAACACCGGCCAGCACTTAGGCAAGTAGGCATGCAGATCACGCCGCTGGGCGACAACGCTTTGGTGCTGGAGTTGGGGACTGTCATTGACGAGTCCACGCACCGGCGCGTGCAGACGGCGTGGCGGGCGCTGGCGGCGGCGCCGCTGCCGGCAGTCAGCGAAGTGGTGCCGGCCTACACAACGGTCACAGTATTCTACGACCCTTGGGCGGCGGTGCAGGCGGGAGCGCCCGCGATGGGCATCGCCGACTGGCTCGGCGGGCGACTGCGCGAGCGGTTGAAGAATCCGCCGAAAATGGAGAAGACGAAGCCGCGCGTGGTGGAGGTGCCCGTGTGTTATGGTGGCGAGTTCGGGCCCGACCTTGCCCGGGTGGCGGCCCAGGCGAAACTGCCGCCGGAGGAAGTCATCAAGCGGCACCGCGAGGCCGAGTATCTCGTGCATCTCATCGGGTTTGCGCCGGGTTTTCCGTATCTCGGCGGGCTGCCGAATGAGTTGCGGACGCCGCGCCACGAAAAGCCGCGCATGAAGGTGCCGCCGGGTTCGGTCGCCATCGCTGGCGATCAGGCCGGCATCTACCCACTCGCGACGCCCGGCGGGTGGAACCTGATTGGACGCACGCCGCTCAGGGTTTTTCGACCTGAGCAGAATCCGCCGGTGCTGTTGGCGGCGGGAGATCGCGTGAAGTTCCGCGCCATTACAGCCGAAGAATTTGGGAAGCTCCAAGCGCCGGCGGAAAAGCTCCAAGCTCCAACCTCCAAGCTCCAGTGAAACTTCAGATTCAGAAATCAACCAAACGGGTGCGCGGCCATTGGAGGCTTGGGGCTTGGCGCCTCTCTGGAGCTTGGAGATTGGAGCTTGGAGCTTTCGACACCGGAGGTGCCCGATGATGCGCGTGACCAAACCCGGGTTGTTGACGACCGTGCAGGATCTGGGCCGGCCCGGCTACCAGCAATACGGCATCGTGGTCGGCGGCGCGCTCGACAGCTTTGCGGCGCGGGCGGTCAATTTGTGCGTGGGCAATGACGACAATGCCGCGCTGTTGGAAATGGCGCAGACCGGTCCGGATCTGGTCTTCGAGGTGGATGTGCTGATCGCGTGGGGCGGCGCGGACTTCGATGCGCAGGTGGACGGGCAGCCGTTGCCGCGTGACCGCGCGGTGCGCATCGCGGCCGGCGAGGTCTTGAGTTTCGGCCCGGCGCGCAGCGGGCTGCGGGCGTGGCTGGCGATCGCGGGTGGCATCGACGTGCCGCTGGTCATGGGCAGCCGCACGACCTACCGGCGCGCCGGCATCGGCGGGCATGAGGGCCGACCGCTTCGCGCGGGAGATGTCTTGAAGCTTTTCGCGCCCACGCCGTGGGCGAAGCAAGTCCTTGGTTCGCTGCAGACCGGGCAGAAACGCGCGGTGGCCTGGACCGTGCGGCCGGAGACCATGGGCAAACCAGCCGAACTCGGCGTCGTGCGCGCGTTGCGCGGTCCCGAATGCCACTGGTTTACCAAGGAAGCGGTGTGGGCGTTCTTCACGACGGACTGGCGGGCGTCCCGGGAAGCCGACCGCATGGGGGTGCAGCTGCAAGGGCCAGAGCTGCGATTGCTGAAGCCGCGGGAGATGATTTCCTCGTCGGTCAACGCCGGGGTCGTGCAGGTTCCGCCTGCCGGCCAGCCGATCGTGCTGCTGCCCAGCCGGCAATCGGTGGGTGGATATCCCCGGCTGGCGGCGGTGGTGTCGGCCGACTTGGGGCGGATCGCCCAGTTGCGGCCCGGTGACACAGTGCGCTTCGTGGAGACCACCCTCGCGGCGGCACATGACATTTGCCTGGCACGGGAACGCGACCTGACGCGGGTGCGTATGGGGCTGGCCCGGCTCGTCGGCTGAGCCATGTGGCGCGTCGACCTCAACTGTGATCTGGGTGAAGGCGCCGGCCACGATGCGGAGCTGATGCCGTTGATCACGTCGGCCAACATCGCCTGTGGCGCACACGCCGGCGACGAGGCCACGATGCGGGCGACAGTGGCGCTGGCGCAAAAACACGGCGTGGCGGTCGGCGCACACCCAGGGTTCATCGACCGGGCGAATTTCGGCCGCCGTGAACTGGCCTTGGGCCCGGATGAAGTGCATGAGTTGGTGCTGGACCAGATCAGGAAGCTGCAGGCACTGGCGCCGGTGCGGCACGTGAAGCCGCACGGCGCGCTTTACAACATGGCGGCCCGGGATCCGGGGCTGGCGCGCGCGCTGGTGGATGCCGTGTATGAAGCCGATCCACGACTGATTTTATTCGGTCTCGCGGGCAGTCACGTGATTGCGGCGGCCGAAGCCTGCGGTCTGCCGGTGGCCAGTGAGGTTTTTGCCGACCGCACCTATCAGCGCGACGGCTCGCTCACCCCGCGCACACAGGCCCATGCCCTCATCACGAATGCCCCGACCGCGGTGGCCCAGGTGCTGCGGATGGTGCGCGAAAACACGGTGCGCGCGACTGACGGGACGGACGTCCTCATCCGCGCCGACACGGTCTGCCTGCACGGTGACGGGGCGCAGCCAGTGGAGTTTGCCCGTCTGTTGCGGCGGGAACTGACGGCCGCCGGCGTCGAAATCAAGGCGTGCGGGACATGATCAAGCTCATCGGCATCCTTTTGGTCGCGGTCGGATTTGGTTTTCGGGTGAATGCCCTGGTGGTCGTGCTGGGGGCGGGATTGGCGACGGGGCTGGCGGCGGGCTTCCCGTTGCGCGAGGTCGTGGCGATGATGGGCAAGTTTTTTGTGGAGAATCGCGGATTGGTGCTGCCTATCGTGCTGATGCTGCCGGTGGTTGGGTTGCTGGAGAAACATGGCCTACAGGAACGGATCGCCGCCTTGATGCGACAGGCCAGGGCGGCCACGGCGGGGCGGATCCTGTGGCTATACCAGGCCATGCGCGGCGGGTTGAGTGTGCTGGGCATCAGCCTCGGAAATCACGCGGGCATGGTGCGGCCCCTGATCGCTCCCATGGCCGAGGGGGCGGCGGCGCAGCGCGGCGAACTGACGCCGGCGACGCGCGAACGGGTGCGCGCGCACGGCGCGGCGGCGGAGAATGTCGGCAATTTCTTCTCGGATGACATTCTCGTGGCGGTGGGCGCGCTGCTTCTTGTGAAGGGTTTTTTCGACGCGGCGGGCGTGGTGGTGACGCTGGAGAAAATCAAGCTGTGGAGCGTGCCGACGGCGCTGTGGGTGCTCCTGGTGGGGTGGTGGCGGTATCGGGCCCTGGATCGCTGGCTCGCCAAACGAAAGGACGGCGCGAAATGAGCCCAGGCCTCTCACTGGAGCATTTCTTTCTGCTGGTCGGACTGTTTGTCGCGGCGGTGGCGGTGCGGCTGGCCGGGAACCCCGCGCATCCGCGGCGCTGGGGTTCGGCAGGCTTCTGGCTGCTGCTGGCGATCACGATCGGGGCGGGAAAATATCTGCCCGCCGAACTCGTCGGCTGGATGGTGCTGGCGATGGGCCTGCTCGTGGCGGCGAAGCAGGTAGCGGCACCGTATTTCCCGACGGTGGCGCCGAGCGGCAGGCGCGGGCCGAGCATCTCGGCAACCGCGTGCTGTGGCCGATCCTGCTCGTGCCCGGGGTGGCGATCGCCGGAAGTTTTGTGGTCGGCCCGCAAATCG
>DAORVZ010000145.1:0-5576 GCA_035434005.1 Lacunisphaera sp. | reverse complement strand
GAGGATCTGTTCGCCAAGCTGCCGCTGCACTGGATGTGGTGGCCCGCCCTCGGCGGCCTCGTGGTGGGCCTGGGCGGCGTGCTTGATCCCCGTGTGCTCGGCGTCGGTTATGAGACCATCCACCAACTGATGCAGGGCGACCTGCTCGGGCTGAGCCTCGTCACGCTGCTGATCATCAAGGGCGTGGTCTGGGCGGTCGCGCTGGGTTCCGGCACTTCCGGTGGCGTGCTGGCGCCGCTGCTCCTGATCGGCGGTGCCCTCGGCGCCCTGGCCGGCGCCCTGGCCGGCGTCGGCGATCCCGGCCTGTGGGCCATGGTCGGCATGGCCGGCATGATGGGCGGCACGATGCGCTCGCCGCTCACCGGCATGGTGTTCGTGCTCGAGTTGACCCACGACCTGAACGCGCTGCCGGCCCTGCTGATCGGCAGCGTGGCGGCGTTGTGCGTGACGGTGCTGCTCCTGCGCCGCTCCATCCTCACCGAGAAACTGGCGCGGCGCGGCCAGCACATCGCCCGCGAATACAGCGTGGATGTCTTTGCCCTGGCCCGGGTGGCGGACGTCATGGACCACCACCCGCCGGTCGTGCCCGCCGCGCTGACCGTCTCCGCACTGTCCCAGCGCCTCGCGCAGGGCGACCCGCTTTTGGCGGGCCGGCAGGGCACCATCCTGCTGGATGATACCGGCCGCCTGGCGGGCATCATCACGCGAGGCGACCTGTTGAAGTGCCTGCAGGAGGACTCCCCCGACACAACGAGCGTGCTGGACGCCGCGAGCACCGAGGTGGTGGTCGCCTATCCGGACGAAACACTCCAGGAGGCCATCGGCACCATGCTGAAGCGCGGCATCGGCCGCCTGCCCGTCGTCTCGCGCGAAGATCCGGGCCGGGTCGTCGGGTATCTGGGCCGGGCGGACATACTTGCGGCGCGCAGCCGTCTCCATGAGGAGGAGGAACTGCGTGAAAAGGGTCCGTTGCTCGCCTCCGGGCGGGTGAAAGGCCGCTCCTGACATGCCGCGGTCCCACGACCGCCACGGCTACGTCTCCGGCCAGCCGCATTGGTGGCAATGGCCGACCGTGTTGTCGCTCGACGCCCCGCTCGTCGCCATCGCGTGGCAATCCGGGCTGGCCCGGGCGGCGCAAGTGACGTTGCGCGGGCACCACCTGTTTATTCTCGGTGCGGGTGTGTGGCTCGCCTATGCCGCCGACCGCTGGCTCGAGGGTTGGCGGCTCGACCCGACACAAATCCGCACGCAGCGCCATTGGTTCTACCAGCGCTGGCGCTGGCCGGTGGCCATTTTGTGGATGCTGGTGCTGGCTGGTGCGCTGGCATTGGCGGGCGGGCGACTGCAGCCCGCCGAATGGGGGGCGGGGCTCCTCGTGCTGGCACCGGTGCTGGCCTACCTGCTTTCGCACCAGTTGATCCATCGCGCCCACCCCTGGCGCGCGCCCAAGGAAATCTGCGTCGCGCTGCTGTTCGGCGCGGGAGCCGCGTGCTTTCCCCTGGCCGGCCGGTGGGATTTGCTGCCCGTGATCGCCGTCCCGCTGATTCTATTCACCCTGCTCTGCTTCGCCAACTGTGCCTTGATTTCGCTGTGGGAGGACGAGGTTGACCGCGCGCACGGCCAGACCTCCCTTGCCCTGCAATTTCCCCAAGGCCGGTTATTCGTGCGCGCCCTGCCCTGGCTGATTGCCGGGGTCGGCGGGTTCGCGAGCTGGCAGGCTCCCGCAAGCGGAACGGCCGTGCTGGCCTGCGCCGCCACCAGCGGTGCGATGCTCGGCGGCGTGGATCTCGCCCATCGCCGGCTGGGGCGCCAACTGGCGCGCATCCTCGCAGACGTCGCGCTTTTGACGCCCCTGGTGACGCACTGGTTGGGCCAATAGCGAATCGTGGCCGGGTGGGATACGGGCCCAGGCGCAGGCTCAAAACCACTTGGTTGTGAGTTGAGTCCAGACCGACCACCAATGATCGCTTCTTCGGCGCAGCCCTCGGCGCCCAACTACAACCGAGTCTGCAGCCCGATGTAGGCGAGCAACGAAGCCTGCGCTTCGCGGGCGTTGTGCAGCTCGCGTCCCGCTGAAAGAAGCAGCGTGCATTTCTCGGACAGATCGACGCGCAGGCCCAGGTTCATCACCAGCGAGCTGGCGCCGAACCGGTGATCCCACTCGGCGTGCAACTCGGCCGCGAGCTCGGCCCCCTTGGCCACCTCTCGCCCGATCACCACGCCACCGAACCACTCATTGCCGCCGGAATGGGCCACGAGCCCGAAGTCCGCGTTAAACTCGAACACACCGAAATCCTTCATCACCTCGAGTGGCAGGATCAGGCCCGTGCCATGGTCGGCCAGGCCGCGATCGTCGGAATGCGAACCGGGATTATTGAACTCGATCTGCGGGTAGGTGGAAACCGACCACTGTTTCTCACCCGCATCGTAGAAGCGCCATTTCACGCCCACGAGCGAGTTGCTCAAGCCCTCCCGGGCCGGACCGTCAGCGACCCGCAGCCAGGCGGCCTCGTATTTCAACTGGATGCGCTCGCCGACCCCGTAGTTCAGGTCGAGCAGCGGCATCTCGGTGACGCGCTCGCCGGGACGGTGCTCCGTGGTAAGCGCCACATTGATTTCCCAGTGGCCGTCGCCGGGGGTGCCCGGATCGTCGGTGATCATCGGTGGCCCGCCTTGCGCTGCGAGGCGGGCGAGGCCGCAGAGGAGATAAAGGAACAGATGACGCAGCCGGGGTTTCATGGTTTGCATTTTCGGTTTTGCCGACCAGCGGGCCGAAGGTGCCGGGCAAGTTCGGAGAGGGATCAAAAAATCAGCTGCAGGCGCGTCAGCAATCGGCTGCCGGCCGTGGTCGCGCCCGACCCGTCGCCATTCAGGTAATCGAGCATCAACTTGATATCCTCGCCCTTCACATAGTAGTTCAGCCCCAGAGTCCGGGTGCGGATCGTATTCCCGCCCACCGCCGTATTGGGATCGAATGCCTCCGCGCGAACGACGGCCCGCAGCTTGCCGGGAATGACATACCAGGCCGCTGTCGCCTGCCAGCCTTCGGCAGCGAAGCTCGCCGCCGGCAGCGCTGCGAGCGGGCGGAAGGTTCCGTGCAGCCACTCGGCGCTGAAATCGAACCGGCCGTGGTTCCATGCAAGGTCGGCTCCGGCCATCTGTCGTGAACCGGTGAAGAGGTTGCCAGGCAGGCCGAGATCCAGTTTGGCGAGATTCACGTCCTCGGACCAGAGGCCGTCAATTCCCAGCGTGAGCCGATCCCGGGCGGTCGCCACGGGAACCCAGGTCAAGCGGGCTGATTTCTGAAACTTGGCGTTGTCGTTGGCGCTCACATTCGCGCCGTTGCCGTTGGCCACGATCACCAGATAGCTGAGCTTTCGGTCGAACAGATCGCCCGCAATACCGGCGGCCAACTGGCGGCCGTCGGTGAGGCGGTCATTGGCCAGCGAACGCTCGACGGTGAGAATCTGCGTGTCGCTCGCCAGCGCCTCGCTGCCGTAGGCGGGTTTGAGCTGGCCGAAACGCACGTTGGCGAACGGATAGCGGCGCCAGTTGAGGTAGATTTCGTTGGCGCGCGCGAGATTGCCGGTGCTGGCGCCAAGGGTGTTGCCTTGCAGGTCGAGTTCCGCCTTGAAATCGAAGTCCTCGGCAAAACTGCCCGCCACATACAGGCGGGCCCGGCGAAAAAAGAACCGATTCCGAATCCCCGCCCAGCGCGGATCCGCGGCGTGCCCAAATTCCGCCTGCCCCTGGAGAAAGCCGCCGATCACCAGCTTCGACTCCTTGCCCGCCGGTTGCGGCAGCACTGGCGCCTTTGTCTCCTTCCAGCCGAGTTGCTGCTTCAGCTCGGTATTCTCCTTGGCCAGAGTTTGCACCCGCTGTTCCAGCGCCTCCAACCGCTCCTCGAGCGAAGGCGTGGGCTGCGCCGAGACCCCAACCCACAAGAGGCTCAGCAGGGAAACAATACAACGGGTTTTCATGATTTATTCCTTTTCTGTTTTGATGACCAGCAAGCCGAACGTGCCGGGCAGAACCGGAGCCTTGGGCGCGGACATCCTGCCGGTCGGGGTCGGGGCGGGTTCAAACTGCGCCACGGACAGGTAGAGCCGTTCCTTCTTCGGATCGAAGGCCAGCGTCTTGGCGCCGACCTGGGTCGGGATCGTGGCGTCGATCTGGTAATGGTCGGCATCGGTCCAACTGACGACCGTCACGACACCCTGGCCGCAGCCCACGTAAGCGCGCTTGTGCTCGAGGTCGAGGGCGATGGCATCCACGCCGCCGCCGATGGGCAGATTGGCGACGATGGCACCGGTATCGCTGTTCAGCACCATGAGGTTCTTCGAGCGGCAGCCGGAGAACAGCCGGTGATTGGCCTTGTCCAACGCGAGTGCCGTGGCCGCCGCGCCGGGGGCTAGCGGCCAGCGGGCGGTGACCGCAAGATTCTTCGGGTCGATGCGCACCACAACGGCTGCTTCCTCCAAATTGACGTAGCAGTTGCCGGCACCGTCGCTCACGGCGAACTCCGGGCCCCCGCCCAGCTCGATGGTGCCGAGCGCTTCGCCGGTCACGGCATCGAAAGCCGAGGCGTTGTCGCTGTTGCCATTGAAGGTGAAAACCCGCTGCGTGAACGAATCGTAGAGAATCGAGTCGGGCTTCGTGCCGGCGACCTTGAGCGTCTGCAGCGTGGCGAGGGTCTTCAAGTCAAAGACCGTCACGGTGGCATCCGCCCCATTGCTGGTGAAGCCGCGGCCCAGATCGGGCGCCAGCGCCACGCCGTGCACGCCGGGCGTGGGGGCGATTTCCCCGATGACTGACTTCTGGTCCAAATCAATGACATGCACCCGCGTGCCGTGCGTGACGTAGAGGCGGCGCGCGGCGGCATCGACGGTCAGGTAATCCCAACTGCCATCACCGGGCAGCGGGATGCGCTTGCCTGCCTTGAAAGTATCGGCGGCGGCACAGGACAAAAGGGCGGCAAACCCGAGCAGGAGAAGTTTGGTGTAATTCATGCGCGTCGAGGATGAACCAGCCGCATTGCCCGCAGATTGGGGTAACATTACAGCGCGGTCATGTCACTGGCAACGTGACCGTAAAAACCGCCCCCTGCTCCCGCCCATTGACCACTGCAGCCGTGCCGCCGTGCGCGCGGGCGATGGCTTGCACAAAGCTGAGGCCGAGCCCGAGGCCCCTTTCCGAACGGCTCTTGTCACCGCGATATAGCCGGTCCCAGATGCGCGGCAGATCCTCGGCCGAGATGCCCGGGCCCTGATCCTGCACGGTGATGCTCACACTGCCGTCGGCTGAGTTCGCCGCGAGCGACACCTCGGTGCCGGTTGGACTGTATTTGAGCGCGTTGTCTACGAGGTTGGCCACGGCCTGCTGCAGGCGGACCTTGTCGGCCAGCACGGTAAGATCAGGTGCGACCGCAATGGAGAGCCGGATTTTTTTCTCCTCGGCCACGTATTCATACAGGCCGGCCACGCCGCACAGCAGGTCATTGAGGTTGACCGGCTCGCGGTGGAGCTTCATGGCGCCGGCCTCGGCTTCGGAGATATCCATGAGCGTGCGCAACATCG
>DAORVZ010000144.1:0-5581 GCA_035434005.1 Lacunisphaera sp. | reverse complement strand
GGTTGAAATCCCACACCTCGCACTCCGCCATCTTGTGCCTGAGATAGACGAGGCGCGCCACCGGTTCGCCGGGAATGTCCTTCAGGCGGTGGCGGATGACCTCGTGGAAGCCGGCGAGCGTGGCCGGGTCGGCGTGGGTGTTGTTTGCCGCGAGGCCGGTGGGCGATGAGCGCTGGGCGGCCCAGAAGGCATACTCGCGGGTGATGGCCGCGTAGACCCGCTCCAGCCAGGCGCGGTCAGGCGCGAGCCGGTGCAGGTCGTCGAAGAGCACGGCGGCGACCGGGATCTGCGAGCGGTTGAGCGCGATGCGCACGGAGATGTTGGGCACGTAGCCGAGGAGTTCGATCAGGTGGAGCACGTTCTCGGCGTTGTTGCGCGCCTGGGCCGTGCGACCCTGCCGGATCAGGCCAAGGTTGGTGAAGTAGGTGTCCCAGTAGAAGAACAGCCACATCGTCGGATCCGTCGAGGGCACCGTGTGCGGATGCGGCAGCGCGATTTCCCCGGCGGTCTCCTCGCGGGACACGCGAAAGGTCTCCTCCCAGTGCCGGTCAATATGAGCGCGGGTGGACGCGATGGCTTCGGCCGGCGTCATGACGCGCTCAACTCCCGATCACGAGCACGGTCTTGAAGAACACGAGGATGAAACCGACCAGGGCGACGCAGACGATGAAGCCGACCGCGTCCTGCTTGTTCCACTTGGTGAACTCCCAGTTGGAGCGCGGGAAGAGCTTGGTGTGGTCGTAGCGGGTCGGGTTGGCGTAGCTGGCCTCCACGTCCAGCGCGTCCTCGTCCAGCGTCTTGCCGACGGGAGTTTTCATCCGCACGTAGAACCGCCCCACGCGCACCGGGTCGGCTTGCTTGGTCAGCAGGCTTACCACGATCAGGATCAGGATGGGCAGGAGCGCATCCACGAGGAAGCGGGTGGTCATCAATTGCGCGGAGTTGAAGGCGGCCACATCCACGCCCAGCAGCGAAATCAGCCAGACCTCGGCGCGGAAAAGGCCGAGGCCGGTGCGGGGTGAGTGCACATCATTCGGATCCACGCGCACTACTCCTTCCTCGAAGTAGACCGACACCGGCTCGATGCGCTGCGTGCGGATGAACACCTCACCCACCGTCCCGGCGCGGCCGGCGGCCACATCGGCGGCCGTGGCCGGAACGCTGGCCGTCACCGTGCGCTCGTGGGTCATGAGGGTCAGCGCCTCAGAGCGGGCGAGCGCAGGGATGTTGGGCACGGTCCAAGGCAGGACACAGATGAGGAACAGCATCGTGAAGACCTCGACGCGCACGGCCGTCTCCGTCAACCGGCGCCAGATGAAGATCATCGTGATGGGCACGCCCCAGATGATGAGGAAGACGATGGCGAATTTCAGCAGCGCGATGACGCTGTTGAGGTAGAGGCCCACAAGAACCCCGAGGGCGAGCGCCACCGGGACGCTCAGCCGCGCCACGAACATGTAGTGGCCCTCGGACTTGCCCGGAAAGAGCGGCTCGTAGATGTTCTTCACGACCAGGCCGGCCATGACGACCGACTGCGCGCCGAGCACGGCCAGCTTGCCGCCGAGGATTCCGATGATCATCACGCCCACGAGGCCGACAGGCAGGAGGGACTTGGTCAGCAGGCCCCACACCTGGTCGGGGTCGGACAGTCCAGCGCCGAACAGGGCCAGACCGATGAGGCCGCAGTAGGCCCAGGCGATCGTGACAAAACGCTTGCTGAAGCCGCCGGTCACGGCGCCGATGCGGGCGGCGAATTCGTCCTTGGCCGAACCGGCGACGGTCATGTTCGCCGTCGAGCTGGAGATGCCGAGGAACTGCACGAGCAGCAGCGAGCCGATGGAATACCACGTGTATTCGCTCATCGCCCCCCCGCCGAAGAGGTTGAACATCACCTCCGGCACTTTCTCATGCAATCCGGCCGTTCCGCCCAACTTGGCCAAGCCGAAGGGAATCATGATCACCGAGATCAAGATCACCAAGATCGCCTGCACGGCATCGACCATGGCCGAGGCCTTGAGGCCACCGAGCATGACGAAGACCGCCACCAGTCCGGTCGAGACGAGATAGAACGTCAGCGGGTGGAGATAGGTCACATAGGGCTGCAGTTCACCCCGGTCGTAGTAGCTCTTGAGCACGTCGTAACGCTCCGTCTGCCCGGCCGGGAGGGCGCCCGCCGTGCGCTGCTGCCGCAGACCGGTGAATTCGTGGTAGTCCGCCACTTTCTTGGCTTCGACCTGGGTGTAGTCAGCCGGGGCCTTGACCATGAGCGGCTGGAGCGTCTTGAGCGCCACGACGTTGCCGCCCGCGATGCCCACGATGATGATGATGATGGTCGTGGACGCGTAGAGCGAACCGAGGAAGCGCTTGCCGAAACGGTCCGCAAACATCTCCGCGGTGGTCGTCAGCCGCACGCGGCGGAACCAGACGTTGAGGAACCAGTAATAAGGCGTGAGGAAGAGCGTGATCAGCGCCAGCCACGCGCCGCCCGCGCCTTGCCGATAGACCGAGCTGGAGGTGGTCGTGGCCTGCCCCGGGTCGGCCATGCTGCCGAAGCTGAGGAAGAACTGGAACCACTTGCCCAGCGAGCGGCCTCCGAGGAAGAAGTCGCCCTGCCCCTGCACGCCATGCGACAGGCGGTGGCCGATGCCGAGGACGGCTAAGATGTAACCGATGATGATGAGGCCGTCGATCCAGTGGAGTCCGAGGAAATGCATGGGGGCGGGGGTTGGGGTGGGTTAAGAAAAGGCAGGAACCACGAATGGACACCAATTAACACGAATTTCTTATGTAGGGTCGGCGCTTGCGCCGACCTCGTGCGCAAGGTCGCTGCGAGCAGCGACCCTACAGTTGAGGCCGGATATCATTCGTGTGAATTCGTGTTCATTCGTGGTTGGTTTAATTGATGGCAAACGGCCAGTAGCCGATCGCCTGCATGCGGCGCTCGAGGCCGAACGTGGTGAAAAGTTTTTCCGTGTCGGCCGGAGTGCGGCGGAAGGCATCCAGCGCCGCGTCGTCCGCGAGCGCGAGCACGCGGTCGCCGATGATGGCGGTGGAATCCACCACAATCTGCTCGGGGAGCTTGTCGATGGTGTCGGCGAGGTCGTGATAATAGCGGACGGATTCGCGCGGGATCGGCGCGTTGAAGGTGATGGCCCGCACGCCAGCCAGCTGGTAGGGCGTGTGGTCGCTGCCGAACCAGTTGATGTTCTGCACGCCCAGCGGCAGCGCCTTCTCGCGGGCCTTGTTCCAGCGCTCCAGCGCCGGCACCAGGGACTCGTCACCCAGCGCGTTGACCGCGATCGGCACGCCAACCATGTCGAGGTTGACCATCGCGACCACCGGCGCGTCGCCGAGGGTGGCGGCGGCATGGCGCGAGCCCCAGAGACCCTGCTCCTCACCGTTGAACCAGACGAGCTCGACCGTGCGGGCGAGGTCGCGACCGCGCAGGGCGTGAGCCAGCGCGAAGAGCTGCGCCGTGCCGAGGCCGTTGTCGAGGGCCCCCTGCCCCAGATCCCAACTGTCGAAATGTCCGCCGAGGACGATCCGCTCCGGCGAGCGGCCGGGGAGCACCACGCGCAGATTGGCCGTCGCCACCTCGAGGCAGCGGGAGAGCGTCTCCAACCGCACTCGCACCGGCCGGCCGCGTTGAAGCAGGCGTTGCAGCCAGCGGCCCTCCTCCTGCGCCAGCGAATAAATGGGCAACGGCAGCGCCTCGCCGACGAAGCTGCCGGTCCGCGCCAGCAACTGCCCGCCGCCCTCGCGGTTGATGAACAGCACGCCCCTGGCGCCGCGCGCTGCGGCCAGATTGGCAAGCTCGCGCGTGGTGAGCGGCGTCGAGGGATCAAGGAGCAGGATGCGGCCCCGCACGTCCGCCGGATAATCTTCCGCGCGGCCGGCGCCGATATCCACCACCTCGGCCTCGAAAGCCGCGTGCGGCTGCGTGTAGGCCAGCGCCACCGCCCGCAACGGCCGCGCCAGCGGCGCGATCAGCTCCACCTTGTCCGCGCCCCGCTCCCAGCCGGGCATGGTGAACGGCACGGTCTCCGGCTGTAGGCCGAGCGAGCGCAACTCGGCCGCGAGCTGCTCCATGGCCCCGCGGTCCGCCGCGCTGCCGGTCAAGCGCCCGCCAAAGTCATCGCACAGCCGCGTGAGCATGGCGTGCGCGGCGCGGGCGGAATCGGCGAAGGCTTCGGCCGCCACCATGGGACCGGCCAGCGCCAGACTGAGGATGAGGCTCAGGATTCTCTTAACCATACGCGCATTTCTCCCTCGCCGCGGTTGGCCCACAGCGCATACGGCACGGCGCAGAGCCGCACCGCCTGCTGTCGAGCGGGTTCGGTGGTGTACAGCTTGGCGCCCGGCTCCGTGCGGCGGGCCGCGCCCTCGATAATGGCGCACCCGCCAAGCAGGTCGGGGACGAAATGCGCCGTGAGCGGGCTCTCCTGCGGCAGGCTCAGCGCGGACAGCTCCCCGCCGTTGTCGGCCTGCTCCACGCAGTAGACGACGGGGCGGCGCTGCAAGGCGACCTGCCCCGCGGCGGCGAACACGCGCACGTCGGCACGCACCCGCTCGACGGGCATCGGCAGGTCGAGGACGAGCTTGTCGCCCGTCCGCCAGCGGCGGGCGAGGCGCGCATAGCCGTTCCCGACCGCCAGCTCCACTTTCTGGCCGTTCAGGCTCAGGTGCGGAGCCCGGCACCAGCCCGGCAGCCGCAGGTGCATCGCAAATTCCGCCGGCGTGGCCGGCTCGACGGAGAGCTCGATGCGCTCCTTCCACGGATACTCGGTCGTCACATGCAGCCGGACCGGCCCGCCGCCCGCCTCGAACTGCACCACGCCGCCGGCATACAGGTGCAGGGCCAGGCCGTCGTCCGTTCGGGAATACGCATAACTGCCGAGCGAGGCTAAGAGTCGCGCCACGTTGGGCGGGCAGCAGGCGCAGCCGAACCACGGCACACGCTGGGTCTTCACGAGATGGCACTCGTAACGGCGTTTGGCGACCGGCGGCACGACCTCGAGCGGGTTGACGTAGAAATATGTGCGCCCGTCCAGCGCGAGCCCCGCGAGCACGTTGTTGTAGAGCGCGCGCTCCATCACGTCGGCGTGCTCGCCGCGCAGTTCCAAGTCCAGCATCCGGCGGGCGCACATCACGACGCCGATGGCGGCGCAGGTCTCGGCATAGGCGCGGTCGGGCGGCAGGTCGAAGGGCTCGCAGAACTTCTCACCGTAGGGCTCGGTGCCGACGCCGCCGGTGATGTAGAGATGCCGCGTCGTGATGGCGGTCCAGAGCGCGCGGCAGTGGTCGGCGCGGGCTGTGTCGCGCCGGTCGAGCGCGAGATCGAGCATCGCCGCGAGCAAATACATCATGCGCACCGCGTGGCCGACCGGCTCGGTCAACTCTCCCACCGGCCGCGCGGCCTGCAGCGTGGCGAGGCCGTCGTGGTGCATGTGCCAGGGCAGTTTGCCGGTCTCGCCGCGGCGCTTGGCCTCGATCTCGAAATAGTTGGGGGCCTGGCCGCGCTGTGCGATGAAATAGCCGGCGAGGTCGCGGTAGCGCGGCTCGCCGGTGGCGCGGGCGAGCT
>DAORVZ010000143.1:0-5592 GCA_035434005.1 Lacunisphaera sp. | reverse complement strand
GCGCCGTGATTTCTGAAAATGCCCGGTGGCCATGGCGAGGAGATTCTCGGCCGGAAAGCCTCAGGCCGGCCGCTGGCGGCGGGCCGCGACGGCCTGCGCCAAATTTTCCAGCACGGGCACGGTCTCGGCGAAGGAGAGGCAGGCATCGGTGATGCTCTGCCCCGGGGTCAATGGCCGCCCGGCCTCGTGCTTTTGCGCGCCGCCGACAAGGTGGCTCTCGAGCATCACGCCGATGATCGCCCGCTCGCCACCGGCGACCTGCGCGGCGAGGTCGGCGGCGACCTGCGGCTGGTTGTCGTGCTGCTTGCCGCTGTTGCCATGGCTGCAGTCCACGAGCACGACCGGTAGCGCCGAGGCATTCTTTAGGAGGCCGACGGCCTGGGCGATGTGCTTGGCATCGTAATTCGGGCCCGTGCGGCTGCCCCCGCGCAACACGAGGTGACCCTCGGGGTTGCCGGTGGTGGCGAGCACGGCCGGCGCGCCCTCGCGGGTCAGCGAGGGAAAGCAGTGCGGATGCCGCGCGGACACGATGGCATCCACCGCCACCTGCAGGTCACCATCGGTGCGGTTCTTGAAGCCGACCGGCATCGAGAGCCCGGAGGCGAGTTCGCGGTGGATCTGGCTCTCGGTCGTGCGGGCGCCGATGGCGGCCCAGGAGACGAGGTCGGCGTAATACTGGCCGAGCGTGGTGTCGAGGAACTCGGTGCCGATGGGCAGGCCGGCGGCGTTGATGTCGAGCAGCAGCCGCCTGGCGAGGCGCAGGCCCTTGTTGACCTGGAAGCTGCCGTCGAGGTGCGGATCGTTGATCAGGCCCTTCCAGCCGATGGTCGTGCGGGGTTTTTCAAAGTAGACGCGCATCACCACCAGCAGGTCGCGGGCGAGGCGGTCGGCCACGGGCTTCAGATGTTTCGCGTAATCGAGCGCCGCCGCCGGTTCATGGATGGAACAGGGGCCGACGATCGCCAGCAACCGGTCGTCGCGGCCGGCGAGGATTTCGCCCACGGCGCGGCGGGAGTTCTGCACCAAGGCGGCGCCCGCTGCGGGCAGCGGCAGATCCTCCTCAAGGATGGCCGGCGAGAGCAGCGGGCGGGCCGTGCTGATGCGGAGATCGGAGGTCGGCTTGTGCATGGTCGGTGGTTCAGTGAACAAACCCCGGCTCCAAATGCACGGAGATTTTCATCGCGGCGACCACGGGTGGGGCGGTAAAGCTGCGGGATGCTTTCCCTCTGCCAGCATGGTTATGAAGCCCTCCTTGAGCGCGAGCTCACCGGGGCGGGACTGGCCGTGACGGAAAAGGGCGCGGGCTGGGCGCTGTCGGCGGAGGGCGACACGGCCGGCCTGGCCTTCCCGTCGTTGGTGCTGCCGGCGCAGCGCGAGTTCAAGGGCGAGTCGGTCAACGCGCTTGCGGCGCAACTGGCGGACTTTTTCCTCGAGAGCCTGCGCGGCGAGCGGATCGAGGCGGCCTGGCCGTGCGTGTTCATGACCGTGCCCGAGGTCGTCGGGCTCGGCCGGCGCGCGAGCGGCGTCGAGAAGGCCTTCGACGAGCTGCTGCGGAAGAAACTCTCGCGCATCGCCAAGCTGGCCGTGCCGGAACTGCCGCGCGGGGCGGGCCAGACGCGGGGGCTGTTTGTGTTCTTCGCGGACTTCGGCCGGGTGTTCGCCGCACGCGAGGCGTGGCTCGGCGGGCAGCGCCGGATGGCGGACGACGACGCGGCGCCGTCGCGCTCCTACCTGAAGGTCGAGGAGGCCTACATCGTGCTCGGGCGCGAGCCGATGGCGGACGAGACCGTCGTCGACCTCGGCGCGGCGCCGGGCGGCTGGAGTTACAGCGCCGCGAAGCGCGGCGCGCGCGTTATCGCCGTGGACAACGGGCCGCTCAAGGGCGGCGCGCTCAACCATCCGCTGATCGAACACCGATTGGAGGACGCGTTCAAATTTGCTCCGCCTCCCGGCGTGACGCATGACTGGCTGTTCTGCGACCTCGTCGAAGAGCCGCACCACGTGATGCAGAACATTGTCGGCCCCTGGCTGGCTCACCGCTGGTGCCGGCGTTTCGTTATCAACCTGAAATTTGGCCACGTGGACTCGCTGGCCCTGCTCAAGGAGATCACTGCACCGGATTCGCCTTTCACGCAGCACGCCACGAATCTCCACATCCGCCACTTGTATCACGACCGCGAGGAGTTCACGGTGGTAGGCGAGGTTCAGTCTTCAAATCCTAGAGCGTTTTATTGAGCTGTCGCCGGAGTCGCTGACCCCGGTCCGATTTGGTGCCTCAGCAACGTTCGTCCGGGGTCAACGATCCTGGCTTCAGTTTTTCTGAAACCGCCGTAGCGTGATCACGGTTCGCTTACGGCCAGCTCCAATTGGTTCATGGCTTGTTGCTGGCGTGTATCCAGCCACGCCTTCTCAAGACCAAGGGCCCGGGCCAGAGCGCTCAGGTTCACACGCTGGAGCAATTCCACCGTTACCGTGCGTTTTGCTCCCGGGAACACGAGGGTGGCGAGGAACTTTTGACAGAGTTCCGAATTCAGGATCTGAGCCACAATGCTGGCTTCCTGTTGGGAAGACAGGGCGATGAAGTAGCAGGTATCGTCGAACAAGACAGGTCGCCCGTCCTCCGGGCCAACCACAACAAAGTGCGGTTGGCGATGCAGGGCGGAAAGAGCGACTTTCCAAGGAGCGAACGTGTAATCGCCCACCCCGAAAATCGCGAAAGGATCCCGTTTCCGATAGATGGAGCTTTTGCGTGCGGCAAAAAACGGCTGGTGCTGCTTCAGGTAGCGCCAAGCCTGGGGCGCCGACTGAAAGCGTCGGGCAGTGTCCTCTCCGGGGGAGGTTTGTGGAAGCAGCAACGAGAGTCGAGTGGCCGGGGCATCATTTTTTAGATCGGTGCCCTTAAACCACGGATGGACCACCTCTGGCTCCAAAGCGGTCTCCTGACCGAGCTTGTTGCGGTATATGTTCGGGCCGCCGCGACTGAGTTCAAGGACCGCCGCGCAATCGTGCTTCACTCCTGAGCGCCATTGGTAGGGATGCAGGCCTTCGAAATCGCGCAGCAATCGATAGGCGGCCAGATCAGAGACAAGATCCTGGCCGGCCAAGCCAATCTGGCGCAGGGGAGTGGTCGCATCCAGGTCGCGAAAGTGATCGGCCGCTTCCATTCCGTTATGACCTAGGCGGGCAATGAAAAGGCAGGCTTCGACCGCCACGCCAAAATGGGCGCCGGTATCAATGGTGTGCAGTGAGGCGGACGCTACGCGCAGATCATTGCGCCAGGCATGGCGGA
This sequence comes from Lacunisphaera sp., assembly GCA_035434005.1. GTDB lineage: Bacteria > Verrucomicrobiota > Verrucomicrobiia > Opitutales > Opitutaceae > Lacunisphaera. The sequence continues at coordinate 2,303 of DAORVZ010000143.1, read as the reverse complement.
GAACTTTACGCGCAGTGGCGGATTTGCAGAGAACCGCGATGGTGGCGGAGCGACCGCGCAGTGCCCGCAGCAAGCGGATCAGAATCCACTCCGCGATATCAAAATTGGCCTTGCCGGTTTTGGCGGCAATACCCCGCAAACCGTCGAGATTGCTTTTGCCTGGGAGATTGCGACCGGCAATGACGCCCACTGCGGCTTGCGTAACCCAAGGCGGATTGCCGAGCACTAGCAGGTTGTTCAGTGGAGCCAGTTCGGATTCCCAGTCATGGGTGAAGAAATCGGCCGGTGTGAGCCGTGCCCGGGAGGCATGGCCAGCGGTCGTGAGGCGGGTGTGGGCCGTGGCGATGTGGAGCTCGTTGATTTCCAAGCCATGAAGTTGCGCCTTCGGAAAATAATCGGCCGCAGCGAGCAGCAAGGATCCTTCGCCACAGGTCGGCTCCATGATATTTTCCGCGGTGATTCCCAGCCTCCGCAGAATGGCGCATACGGCCTGAGCCAATGGCAAGGGTGTTTGGAAATCTCCGAATTCGACTTTGCCGTAGGTTTTCATGCCCCAAGTCTCTGGATGCCATCAACCTGGCCCGCCTGTTCGATGACCCGGCTGTATTGCAGCCGCCATTGCAGCGCATTGGAGATGGTGAGGTAACCGAGTGGCGGTGGCGTGCGCAGGATTTCATCAGCTAGGGTCTCGGCGAGGATGTCACTGACGGGCAGCATTCGCTCCGCAAAATAGGCGAGCAGATCATCACGATTCGCTTGGTTTTCCAACAGACGTCTCAGACCGGAAGTTGTCTGAAAATCGGCGGTGCATCCTTTGGCCACAAAGATCGCATGTTGAATATCCAGTCGTGCGGTGCGGGAGCGTCGTTCATCATGTTTTTCGTAGACGAAGATTAACAGCGAATACCCGAGACCATAGATTTTTTGCCGTGCATCCTTGAATGGGCAGGATGATTGCGGCTGCCGCACACTCGTTACTTTTAAATCTACATTGAGTCCTGGGAAATCGATTCCGCGTGCGGCATTCCCCTCCGGAAACGTGTAATGTCGACGCAGGCGTTCCTGGAACGCCTGCTCCACATGAGTGCCCACGGCCTTGCCATCTGTAACGCCAAACAATGAGGCCTCATTCCGCCGGGATTGCCATGCGGCATAGAGCGCGGCTTCACGTTGAAGGGCGGCAAGCGTGAGAGGCGTGGGCATGGAAACAAAATAGTCCTTTATTTAGATGACAAGCGAGTGTCAAAGTCTCTGCCAAGCCATGGTTTTGGCCTCTAACCAATCGATGAAAACCTCCGCGTCCAAGTCCAAGGAACTGAACGTCTGCGGCTGGCAGGCCGTGTCCATGCTGTTTGCCCGGCATCCGGGCGAGGTGCAGCGGTTGTTCTTCGACGCCGCGACCGGCAAGCGGGCGGGGGAGTTCTGCTCGCTGCTGGCGACGCAGAAGAAGGTCTACCGGCAGGTGGACCCGGCGGAGCTCGACAAGATAGCCGGCTCGAAGCTGCACGGCGGCATCATCGCGGTCATCGTCGAGCGGCCGCTCCGGAAGGTGACTCGCGAGGTGATGGCAGACTGGGCACGGACGAAGGCGCCGCTGCTGCTGCTTGACCGCGTGAGCAACGCGAACAACGTCGGCGCCATCGTCCGCACGGCGGCGTTTTTCGGGGTGAAGTCAATCATCGTGCCGGACCACCCAGGGCAGGCGCTGCCGGGCGAGGCGGCGTGGCGCGTGGCCGAGGGCGGCATGGAGTTTGTCGATTTCTACCGGGTGCCGGCCTTGGCGCCGTTCTGCGCGGAGCTGAAGCGGAGTCATTCCCTCATCGGCACGAGCCTGCGCGGCAACCAGCTCTCGCCGAGCGAGGCCCGCGAGCGCGGCCTGCCGCGGCCGCCGGCCATCATCCTCGGCAACGAGGAGCGCGGCATGGCGCCCGAGATCATGGCGCAGTGCGACCGCCTCGTGAAGATCCCCGGCGCGGACACGGTCGAGTCGCTCAACGTCTCGGCCGCGGCGGCCGTGCTGTGCTGGGAGTTCTTCCGCCAGCGCTGATGTGCGGCCGGGCCGGCGTGCGTTAGCGGCCTAGCAAACGCTGTAGCCAGCCCGCCGACTGGCCGGCGGGCGCGGGAGCCACGGAGTCCTGCTCCGGCACCCCGAGGAGAGGTTCGAAATGGCCGGCTTTTTTATAGAGGATGATGACATCCTGCAGGCCCCAGGCTTCTTCCAGATAGGCGCGCACGATGATGTCGGGATAGCGTTGCAGGGTGCGCAGGACGATCCGGCCAAGCCCGTGCTGCCGCTGGAGAAC
>DAORVZ010000142.1:1599-5604 GCA_035434005.1 Lacunisphaera sp. | reverse complement strand
GGACGCAGAGAACGATGTCTCGCCGCCTCTCCGCGCCCTTCGCGTTCTCCGCGTTTGATCCTAACCGGATTGGCATCGCCTCGCTGTGATCTGGGTTTATCGCACACTCTTTCTCCCGCTGCTGCTGCTGGCGTCGCCTTATTACCTGTGGCGGATGAGGCGGCGTGGTGGTTATGCGCCGGGTTTCTGGCACCGGTTCGGCGAAGTGCCGCCGCTGCCAGCCAAGGCCGCGGGCGTGAAACGCGTCTGGCTGCAGGCGGTCAGCGTCGGCGAGATCCTCGCCATCGCGCCACTGCTTGAAGCCTTCAAGCGCGAGGGCCGCACCGAGGTCTACCTGACCACGACCACCAGCACCGGCTACCAGCTGGCAAAGGAGAAGTATGCCGCGCTGACCGTAGGCATCGGTTACTTTCCACTCGATTGGTGGGCGTTTAGCGCGGCGGCTTGGCGCCAAGTGGCGCCGGACCTCGCGATCCTGATGGAGGGCGAACGCTGGCCGGAGCACGTGGCGCAGGCCCGGGCTTGCGGCGTGCCGGTCGTGAGCATCAACGCCCGCATGTCCGACCGCAGCTTCAAGCGCTCAATGCGCTTCAACTGGGCACTGCGCCCGCTGGCCGCCGGCATCACCCGAGTGCTCTGCGCCGCGAAACGTGACGAGCAACGCTTCAAGGCTCTCGGTTTCCCGCCGGATCGGCTCCAGACCACCGGCAATCTCAAGCTCGACGTGGACATCCCGCTGTTGGCCGACGCCGACAAGGCCGCGCTGCGCCGCGAACTCGGGCTGGGCGCCGGGCTGGTGCTGCTCGGCTCGTCGACCTGGCCGGGCGAGGAGACCGCCCTGCTCACAGCGCTGAAGGCCGCGCGCGAACAGGGCCTCAAGGTTTCGTTGCTGCTCGTGCCCCGGCACGCCGAGCGACGCGAGGAATTGCGCGGACTGCTCGAGAAGTCCGCGCTCAGCTTTCATTTTCGCTCGGCGGGTGCGGCCTCGGGCCAGGTGGACGTCTCCGTGGGCGACACGACGGGCGAATTGCGGAAATTCACGCAATTGGCCGACCTCGTGTTCACCGGCAAGAGCCTGGCGCCCCACGACGGCGGGCAGACGCCCGTCGAGGCGGCTGTGCTGGGCAAGCCGGTGCTGCACGGGCCGCGCATGACGAATTTCCGTGACATCATCCGCACGCTCACCGAGGCCGGCGCGGTGCGGAAGGTGGAGACGCACAGTGAATTGATCGCGGCGGCGGTGGAACTCCTGCAGGATGTGGTGCAGCGCGAGAAGCTGGCGGCGGCAGCGCGCGACTGGAGCGAGGCCAATCGCGGCGCGACCGAACGCACCCTGGCGGTCATCCGCGCCCAGCTCGGACATGGCGGTTGAAGCCTCCCGGCCGGCCCGGTAACGAGCCTGTAAAACCCGCAGTGGGGCCCGCCGGCACCCGGGCTCGCTGACAAATTGAGGTTGCGCGGGCCAAGGGGAAGTTTCTAACGTCCATCCTTTAGCTTGATGCAAACCCACGGGCCCAAGCGCATCTATACCCCGCAGTCACTCGAGTTCTGGTTCGGCCGGATGGAGGTCGAATGGGAGGAACAATTTGACGCGGCCCAAGTGGAGCGCGGTCACGAGATGTATCGCGCTGGCGAGGTCCGCGAGGTCGCGCTCGGGGCCAATGACGCCATCATCCACCGCAAGGTTGATAAGAAGGAGGAGTATGCGGTGATCGAGTGGGAAGGAGACCGCCTCAAGGTTCGCTCCTCCTCCACGGATTTGCTGCTGGCCCACGCCATCGCGGTCGCGGGGTTGCATGAGATCGAGGAGCTGCTGGTGGACGAGATGGCTGCTCTCTTGCCGGGCAACGCGGCCAAGGGCAAGCCGCCGGCTGCCCACGCCGCCGAAAATGGCAACGGCCAGCAAACGGCGGCCAATGGCGCGGCGCCCGGGCCGGACAAGCCCGACGGCCCGCCGCGCGACCTGCTGCTGAGCTTCACGGCCAACAACGACGGCCTGGTGTTTCTCGCCTACTGGAAAAGCGGCCGCAGCCGCATCCCAGCTCTGGGCAACACCGCCAGTCATCCGGCCGCCGCCGAACGCGCCAAGCTCATCGCGCTGGCCACCTACGCCCGCAAGGCCCACTTCCGCTACAACCAGGCCACCCACGCCTACGCCCTCGAGGCGCTGGCGGACATCCCCGGCTTCCTGCGCGACCTGCTCCCGCATTGGAAGAAACAGTTCGCCATCGAGCTCGACGCGAAGGTGACCATCATTAAGCAGGGCGCCCGCGCCATAGAGATCGAGGCCGTGGCCGACCGCCGCGGCGACGGCGGCCTGAACCTGCGCTGGATCTTCCGCGCCGGCGAAAAACTTTTGACCGACGAGCAGGCCGCCGCGCTCCTGGCGCACGGCCGCTCGCCGATGCTGCTGCCTGATGTGGGCATCGTCACCCTCACGCCGGAAAAGCTCGAGGGCTACAACCAGTGGAAGCGCAACCTCGAGGACACCTCCGCCGCCGACGAGATCCCGCCCTACCTGGTTTTTTCCCTGTTCAATGATCATCGCCTGAAGGTCACGCTCGGTGCCGAGATTGAGGCCTGGCGCCAGAAGGTGCTGACCCCGCCAGCGGCACCGCCGGAACTGCCGGACTACCTCCGCAATTACCAGCGTCGCGGCGTCGAGTGGATGCACCACCTCTGCGAGACCGAGTGCCACGGCCTGCTGGCCGACGAGATGGGGCTCGGCAAGACCGCCCAGGTCATCGCCTTGTTGCGCGCCCGGCCGCTCCTCAAGCATCGGCATGTCGTGGTCTGCCCGGCAAGTGTCGTGCCTGTCTGGCGAGAGGAACTTGCGCGCTTCCACCCGGAGGCGAAGGTCGAAATTCTGAAATCAGGCAACGATTTCAAGACCAACCAGGCGCCGTGTCTCTGGCTCGCCAGCTACACCCAGCTCCGCAAGCACCGCGCACTGCTCGACACGGCCGAATTTGGCTACGCCGTGCTGGACGAGGGCCAGTTCATCAAGAATCCCGACGCCAAGGTCACGCAAGCCTGCTTCGCCATCAAGACGCGGCATCGACTGGTGCTGACGGGCACGCCGTTGGAAAACCGGCAGCTCGATCTGTGGTCCATCTTCCGCTATATCCTGCCGGGTCTGCTCGGCTCGCGCGCCTCCTTTGAATCGGCTCTGGTGCTTGACCGGGAAAGGACAATGCAGCGCCTGCGCCAGCAGGTGGCGCCGTTCATCCTGCGCCGCACCAAGAACGAAGTGGCCACCGAGCTGCCTCCCAAGGTCGAGATGGATCTGCTATGTCCGTTGACGGAGGTCCAGCGCGCCGAGTATGCCCGCATCTGCACCGAGGGGCTGGCGCGCCTCGGCGAGGACATCAGCCTCGCGCTGCGCGAGAAATCCTTCGGCTTCCTCGCGCTGCTCACCCGGTTGCGGCAGGTGTGCTGCGACCCGGATCTGCTGCCGTGGACGAATTCCCCTCTGACCGACAGCGGCAAACTGCAGCTGCTCGTCGAGAAACTCAGCGAGGTCGTGGCCAGCGGGCACAAGGTGGTCATCTTCTCCCAGTTTGTGACCCTGCTCAATCGCGTGCGCAGCGCGCTCGACCAGCACTACCCGGAACTGCCGCGCTACGAGATCACGGGCATGACGGTGGACCGGCAGAAGCCGGTGAAGGATTTCCAGTCGGCGGCCGGCGCGGCGGCGATGCTGGTGAGCCTCAAGGCCGCCGGCACGGGCATCACATTGCACGCCGCCGACTATGTGTTTCTGCTCGACCCCTGGTGGAACCCGGCGGTGGAGGACCAGGCCATCGACCGCGTGCACCGCATCGGCCAGACGAACACCGTGTTCGTCTATCGCATGGTCACAGCCGGCACGATCGAGGAGCGCATCCAGGCCTTGAAAGGGGAGAAGAAACAGCTCTTCAACCAAGTCGTCGGCCACCACTCGGGCGATTTCGAGTGGACCAAGCATTTCAACTCGCTGCACAGCCTCATCCAGCTCAGCGCGGT
>DAORVZ010000142.1:0-1499 GCA_035434005.1 Lacunisphaera sp. | reverse complement strand
GGAACAAGCCTTGTCAGACGAGGGCGGCATGGCAAGTTGACGACATGAAGGAGATGGTGCCGCAAATCTACGAGCGTCTGCTGCGCCTGCTGCGCTGGCGGCTGTGGATCATTGAAAAACTGCGGCCCTCCCCGTGGCAGGAGACGCTGTTCTGGGCGGCCGGCGCAGGTGTGCTGGGGGCGCTGGCCTCGCTGGCTTTCCGCGGGGGCATCGACCTCATCCATTATTTCCTGACCGGGACGGCCGAGGGCATGGTGGATTCGTTTCGTGACCTGGAGTGGTGGCAGCGGCTGGCCATCCCGGCGACCGGCGGCCTGATGGCGGGTCTCGTGCTGCTGTTCGGCAAGCGCCTGCACCAGGGGCAGAGCTCGACGGACTACATGGAGGCGATCCTGATCGGCAGCGGCAAACTGCCGTTCCGCGCGACGGTCGTGAAGAGCACGGCGGCGATGTTTTCCATCGCCTCGGGCGGCTCGATCGGCCGGGAGGGCCCGATGGTGCAGCTCTCCTCGGTGGTGGCCTCGTGGCTCGGCCGGCGCGGCCGGCTGTCGGCGCCGCAACTGCGCCTGCTCGTGGCCTGCGGCGCGGCCGCGGGCATCGCCTCGGCCTACAATGCGCCGATCGCGGGATCGTTTTTCGTGGCCGAGATCATCCTCGGCACCATCGCAATGGAAAGCCTCGGGCCACTGGCCGTCGCCGCCGTCGCCGCCACGCTGACGATCCGCACGTTGTCGGATGCTCACACGCTGTATGCCGTGCCTTCGTTCACCATGCATTCCCTTTGGGAAATCGGCCCGTTTATCATGCTCGGACTGATCGCCGGCACGGTGGCGCCGATATTCCTGCGCTCGCTGCGGACAGTGGAAGGGTGGTTCGCGCGCACGCAGTTGCCGCTGCCGGTCCGGCTGATGCTGGGCGGGCTGATCGTTGGCGCGCTGGCCGTCTGGGTGCCGGAAGTCTGCGGGAACGGTTACAGCGTGGTCGTCACGATTCTCAACGGCCAGCTGATCTGGACGACTCTCGTGCTCGTGCTGGTGTGCAAATGGATCGCCACGGCCGCCTCCTTCGGTTCCGGGGCGCCCGGCGGTGTTTTCACTCCCACTCTTTTCATGGGCGCGAGCCTGGGCTATCTATTTGGGTTTTCCGTCAATATGGTCTGGCCGGCGGGAGCTTCGGATCCGCGCGCCTTTGCACTGGTCGGCATGGGAGCCTTGCTGGCGGCGGCCAGTCATGCGCCTGTCATGGCCATCATTATGCTTTTCGAGATGACATTGAGCTACGACATCATCATGCCCCTGATGTTGTGCAGCGTGATTGCCTACTACACGGCGCGGGGCATCGAAAACCAGTCGCTTTACAGCGAGGCGCTGAAGAAGAAGGCGGCCGAGGCGCCGGAAGTTGTCCAGTTGCCCGGCATCGTGGCAGATCTGGTCAAGTCGCAGGCGGCGCCCGTGTTGCTGACCACTCGCTTTGAGGAGATAGCGCGTCTGTTCCTGCAC
>DAORVZ010000141.1:0-5608 GCA_035434005.1 Lacunisphaera sp. | reverse complement strand
CGCTGCCGCGGCTTCGGCTCTGCTGCGTCGGGGGCGGCCTCGTAGGCTGCGGGCCTACCCCCATTACCCCATGAACACTTCGATAGCTACGCTGTTGGAAGGGAAGAGCCGAGCTTTGCACACGGTGCCGGCGAACGTGACGGTCTTCGAGGCCGTGCAGAAAATGAACCAGCACCGCATCGGTGCGATGCTCGTGCAGGACGGGCCGAAGCTCGCGGGCATCTTCACCGAGCGCGATGCGCTCACGCGGGTGATCGCCGCCAGCCTCGACCCCAAGACGACCCCGCTGGCCAAGGTCATGACGGCCGATGGGTTCTCGGTCGGCCCCGAGGCGACGGTGCAGCAGGTGATGGACATCTTTGCCGAGAAACGCTGCCGCCATCTGCCCGTGCTTCGGGAGGGCCAGCTTGTCGGCTTGATCTCCATCGGCGATGTGTCGCGCTGGGTGGCCAACTCGCACCGGGCCGAGGCGGAATCTCTGCGGCAATACATCGCGGGCGGACTCAGCACGTAGCGCGTGCGCGGAATTGCTTTTCGCCCGCCGGTCGGCAGGGTGAGGGCATGAACCTTTCCCGCCTTGTCCTGGCCAGTCTAGCCTTCGGCACGACCGTGGCTCTCCCCGCCAAACTCGTCACCAAGCCGGTGGCTTATGAGCACGAGGGCGTGAAGCTCGAGGGCTGGCTCGCCTACGACGACGAAAAGGTATCAGCCGCCAAGCCGGCGCCCGGGGTGCTCGTCCTGCCGGAATGGTGGGGCCTGACCGAATACCCCAAGAGCCGGGCGGAGCAGCTCGCGAAGATGGGTTATGTGGCATTCGCCGCCGACATGTATGGCGCCGGCGTCACGACGGCCGATCCGAAAAAGGCCGGCGAACTCGCCGCGCCGTTCTACGGCAAACCACTCATGGCCGAGCGCTCGCGGGCCGGGCTCGACCAGTTGCTCGCGACCGGGCTGGTCGATGGCAGCCGGGTGGCTGCGATCGGGTATTGTTTCGGCGGGGCGGCGGCCCAGATGCTGGCTTACAGCGGTGCGCCGCTGGCGGGCATCGTGAGTTTTCACGGCAGCTTGATCCCGGCGTCGCCGGCGGTGGCCGCCGCCAACCGGGCGAAGTTCCTCGTGTGCCACGGCGCGGTCGATCCGTTCATCAGCGCGGAGCAGATCGCGGCCTTCCTGAAGGGGATGAACGATGGCAAGTTTGACTACCAGTTCGTCAGCTACGCCGGCGCCGTGCACGCCTTTAGCAACCCCGGGGCGGACAAGATCGCCCAGGCCACAGGCCTGCCCATCGCCTACAGCAAGACGGCCGACAAACGCTCGTGGACGCATATGCGGTCGTTCTTCAACGAGATCTTCGCGGCGAAAAAGTGAGCCGACTCACCGCCTACCTCCATCCCACATGCAGCACCTGCGAGCAGGCGCGGGTCTGGCTGCACCGACACAAGCTGGCTTTTGTGGAAAAGGACATCCGCACCTCGCCGCCGGGCGTGCCGGAGCTGCGGGCCATGCTGGCCGCTTATGGCGGGGAGAGGAAGAAACTGCTCAACACCTCGGGCATCGAATACCGCAAGCAGGGCCTCGCCGCGAAGCTGCCCGCGCTGGACGACGCTGCGGCCCTCGCACTGCTCGCCGGCAATGGCATGCTGATCAAGCGCCCCTTCGTGCTCGGCCCCGGCGGCAGGGGGCTGGTGGGATTTGATGAAGGGAAGTGGGCCGGGGTTTTTTTGCCGGCATGAGCGCCGCCAAGCCCAATCAGATCGAGGTGCGGCTGCGCGAGCTCGCCCAGCTGTTCAACCTGATGGATCCGTCGCCGTTCGTCGATCGCGACCTCGATGCGGCGGCCGAGGAATTCATCGTCAGCTGGGCGCGCGAGCTGCCGCACAAGGGAGAGCTGGAGCTGGTCATTCACCTGGCCACGCTGCCCGACCCCGAGCGCGCGGCGGGCACGGCGAAGGCGGTGCGGCACTACTTTGCCAGCCGGGCGGAGTTCAAGCGGCGCGAGCTGCGCTTGCTGCTGCGCCGCGGGCGCTCCAGCGGGATCATCGCGCTGCTTTTCCTCGCCGGTTGCTTCGGGGTGGGTGAAATGATCCGCCAGGGTGCGAGCCAGTCCTGGTCGGGCTTTGTGGAGCTGGGCCTGCAAATCGCGGGCTGGGTGGCCATGTGGCGCCCGCTGGAGATTTTCCTCTACGACTGGTGGCCGATCCGCAGCGACCAGCTCCTGCTGGAGCGGCTGGCCCGCATGCAGGTGCGCCTGGAGCTGCCGAAGGGCTGACCGGGCGATATTGGCTGTAACTTTCGGCGCCCAGGCGTGTTTTTAAGGCACACGATCCATGAAATCCCTCATTCCCCTCCTCACGCTGGGCGCCCTGCTGGCTTCGCCGGCGGTGCTCTCGGCCAAGATCACGCGCACGGTCGAAAAGACCTTCACCGTCCAGCCGGGCGGCAACTTCAAGGCCGCCACCCAGGGCGGCGACATCATGATTCGCACGGCGGACGTCTCCGAGATCCGCGTCACCGCCAAGCAGGTCATCCGGGCTTCGAGTGAGCAGGAGGCCGACGAGATACTGGCCAAACTCACGCTGACCCTTGAGCAGACGGGCAACGATGTGACCGCCGAGGCCAAATACGAGAAGCGCACGGGCGGTTCCTGGTTCGGCAGCTGGCCGCCGGTGAGCGTCTCGTTTGATGTTATTGTGCCGAGAAATTTCAACCTGAACCTCAACACCTCCGGCGGCGACATCACGGCCGCCAGCGTGCAGGGCAATGTCCGCGCCCGCACCAGCGGTGGCGACCTGAAGTTCGATCGCGTGGATGGCGAGATCGACGCCCACACCTCGGGTGGCGACATCGTCCTCCGCGAAGGCACCGCCCGCGCCAAGCTCGGCACCTCCGGTGGCGACATCGAGGTCGACCGCGCCGGCGGGCCGACGCAGGTCTCCACCTCGGGTGGCAACATCACCCTCAATTCCGTCGCCCAACTCCTCAGCGCGACCACCTCGGGCGGCAACGTCCGGGCCACGCTTACCGGGCCACTGAAGCAGGATGCCGTGCTCAGCACCTCCGGGGGCGACGTGCGCGTGCAAATTGCCAAGGCCACCGGCTTTGAGCTCGATGCCAGCACCTCGGGTGGCGACGTCCGCGCCGAGGGCCTGACCATCACCATCGCCAAGGGCGGGGTGGGCAAGAGCCGCCTAGCGGGCAAGGTCAACGGCGGCGGCCCCGTCCTGAAGCTCCGCACCAGCGGCGGCGACATCTCGGTCCGCACCGAGTAAAATTTCACCAGGCAGACTGGTGTGTGTGCAAAGGGAGCCAGCGCGAAAGCGCTGGCTTCTGACTTTCCGGGCATAACTTTCCTTGCTTGTCATTCTGAGCGAAGCGAAGAATCCACGCGTTCGTTGGCCATATCACGTTCATGGCCGTGGATCCTTCGCTTCGCTCAGGATGACAGAAAATAAATAATGGGTTTGATCGACACACACACGCATCTCGAAACCTTTGCCCGGCGCGGTGATTTGCCAGTGACGCTCGCTCGCAGCCGCGAAGCTGGATTGGAGGCGATGGTCGCCATCGGCACGGATACCGACGACTGGCCGCTCTATCGCGAGCTGGCGCGGGAGCACGCCGGGTTCGTGCATTACACCGCCGGCCTGCATCCGTGCAGCGTCGGCGAAGACTGGGCCGGACGCGTGGCACAATTAGAGGCATTCTGGGGTAGGGCGCGACCGCTGGGCGCGCCGACTACTATCGAAACGGCGGGCCCAGCGGCCCCGCCCTACCCGGTGGCGCTGGGTGAGATCGGCCTGGATCGTTTCCACCTGCCGAAGGAAAACCCAGCCGAGGCGGAAAAAATCCTCGGCTGGCAGAGGGCGGCGTTGGCCGAGCAGCTGGAGCTGGCGAAGAAACTCGGCTGCCCGGTCGTGGTGCATTCGCGCGGGGCTTTTGCGGAGTGCGTGGAGATGATCGACGCTTCCGGCGTGGCCTGGGGCAAGGTGGTGTTTCACTGCTTCACGGAAGGACCGGCCGAGATGGCCGAGCTGACCAGGCGAGGCGGCCACGGATCATTCACTGGCATCATCACCTACAAGACAGCCGACGCGATCCGGGCGGCGGCGCAGGCGCTGGGACTCGACCGGCTGATGATCGAGACCGACGCGCCTTACCTGACCCCCATGCCACACCGCGGAAACCCCAACGAGCCGGCCTACCTGAAGCACACGGCGGAGTTCTGCGCGGGGTTTTTTGGGGTGAGCTATGAGAGGGTCGCGGAAGCTACGACCGCGAATGCGAGGCGGTTCTTCGGATTGTAGGGGTGCGCCTCGTGCGTGCCCGGGCGTCGTCAAGCGACGCCCCCACATAAAAAAGGCCGGTCGTCTGACCGGCTCCGTGTTTCAGCTCTTCCGCGTTTCCGCGATTGGTCTTAACCTCACGCCTCGTCAAATTTCTTGGCGAAAAGCGCCTCGAGCTCAGCCAACAGTTGGGTGGCGTCCTCTCCCGTGGCGATGAATTTGACCTTCGAGCCCATGGCGGCGGCCAGCATCATCAAGCCCATGATGCTTTTGCCGTTCACCTGCTCCTCGTCCTTTTCCACCAGGACCTCGGATTTGAACTTGTTGGTGACTCGCACGATCATGGCGGCCGGGCGGGCGTGGATGCCCATCTTGTTCTGCACGAGGAGTTCCTTCGTGTGGGTGCCGGCTGCCGTGGTGTTGCTCTTTTCCATTGCGATTGACCTGTGGGGTCGGATTAAAGGGTAACGCAAAAGCCGGTCGCGCCCCGGCTTGCAACCACAAAGACCCCCGCATGTCCGCCTTAGCCATCATCGTGCCGTGCCGTTTGGAGTCCATGCGCTTTCCGCGCAAGCTATTGCATCCGATTAAAGGCAAGGAGCTTGTGCTATGGGTGGCGGAGCGAATCAAGGCCCAGGCGCCAGACATTCCGCTGTGGTTTGCGGTGGATCACCCCTTGCTGGCTGGGTGCATCGAAAAGGCCGGATTTCGGGCCATTTTGACCGCCGACAGCCATCCGAGCGGCACCGACCGTATTGCCGAGGCGAACCGCACTGTCCAGGCCAGCTACGTCCTGAATGTCCAGGCCGACGAGCCGCTGGTGACCGCCGGCCAGCTCAACGCCTTGGCCAAGCTCATCCAAGGCGACTGCCCGATGGCGACGCTGTGCACGCCGTTCAAACGCGTGGCCGATTTCGACAATCCCAACCAGGTGAAGGTGGTCAAAAGCGCGACGGGCCGGGCGCTGTATTTCTCGCGCTCCCGGATGCCCTATGCCCGCGATCTCGGGTCGGCGGTGGACGATGCCTGGCTGGCGCAGAACCCCTGCTACAAGCATCTCGGGCTCTACGCCTACCAGGCCGACTTTCTCGAAAAATTCGTGACGCTGCCGCCGGGCCGGCTGGAGCAGATCGAGAAACTGGAACAGCTGCGTGTGCTCGAGGCGGGTTATCCCATCGCGATCGACGTCACCGAGGACCCGACCATCGGCGTCGACACGCCGGAGGACGCGAAGCGCTTCGAGCAGGCGCTCGAAGCTTAGTTTTAAGGGCTAAGCCGGACTCATGCAGTTGAAGCTGGGATCGCCAACAGAGCACCGTTTGGCG
>DAORVZ010000140.1:0-5611 GCA_035434005.1 Lacunisphaera sp. | reverse complement strand
GGCAATGAGAGCAGCGCGCCGTAGACGGTGACGGCCTTGGCCAACTCGCGGCGGTCGAGCCATTCGTCCTTGGTGTGCGCCTGCGCCAAGGCGCCGGGGCCGAGCACCAGCACCTGGGCCCCGGCGGCGGCGTAATGACTGGCGTCGGTGGCATAGGGCGCGCCAATGGCGGTGGCGTCGAGGCCGCAGGCGGTGAGCGCGGGTGCCGCCCAAGCGTGCAAGCTGGCGGAACTTTCCGGCGGCAGGGGCGGCGCGAGATATTGGCCGTCGTGCTCGACCGCGAGCCCCGCGAGGGCGGCGTCGCGCTCGGCCAGGACCTGGGCGGCGGTCTCGCCCGGGACGAGGCGGCGATCGCAGATGATCTCGCAGTAATCCGGGATGATGTTCACGGCCGAGCCGCCGCGTATGACATTGATGCTGGCGGCGGCGCGCCCGGTCAGCGCGAATTCGCGGTTGGCTTGGGGCAGGAACCGCGCCTCCAGCGCCTCGACCACGCGCAGCATGGCGTGGATGGCGGAGCGGCCCTTGGTTGGATCGGCCGAGTGGGCTGCGACGCCCCGCGTGATCGTGCGCCAGCGCAGGGCGCCGTTGTGCGCCACGACGGGCCGGAGGTTGGTGGGCTCACCCACCACGATGCCGCGGAGTTTCTTGAACGCGGCGACCTCACCGGCGGCGAAGGCCTGTGCGCCGGTCATCTGCGCCTCCTCGTCCACGGCGAAGATGATGCCGGCGTTGCGCGTGCGGCCGGGCTGGCGCGCATACTCCTGCAGTGCCCAGAGCATGGCGGCACCGGTGCCCTTCGTGTCGCAGGTGCCGCGGCCGTGGAGCCGCTCGCCGGCGACCGTCATCTTGAACGGCGGCACCGTCATGCCGTCCACGCTGACGGTGTCGAGGTGGCTTTCGAAGAGCAGCCACTCGGCGTCTGGCCCGACCTCGGAGGTGATGAGCAGGTTGAAGGCGCCGTCCGCCACCGGGCAGCGGCGGCTTTGCAAGCCCCAGTGCGCGGCGAGTGATTCCAGGTGCGTGGCGAGGGCAGCCTCACCGCCAGCCGGGCCGCCAAAACTGGGGTTGACGGTCTCGATGGCGACCATCTGCGCGAGCAACTCCTCGCAGGATTGGGGTGGGGAGAGGGAAGGCATGGGAAAGTTTCCCGCCCGGCGGGCGGTGGTGCAACCCCAGAAGCTAGCGGCCCCCAAGCGCCGTTCAGCGCAACCAGAGGTCGCGGTGCTCGGCGACGAAGCCGTCGTCGATCAGCTCCGGGTAGGCGGCGCAGACGCGGGTGAGTTCCTCGGCCTGGCCGGGTGAGAGGACCTCGTGCGGGTTGAGGCAATGCACGGACTCGACGAGCCCTTGGCGGCGCAGCACCTCGAGGATGCCGGGGATGCAGCCGTGGAACCTGTTGGCGGCGTCGAAGAGCGCGGCGTTCATGTCGGTGACCGCGACGGCGCGCTCCAGCCACCTCGCGTCAATCGCGGGTTGCTTTGCCGCCGCCTGGGCCTCCCGGAAGAGTTTCACGGCGGCGTGCGTCCACACGCCCCAGTGACCGAGCAGGCCGCCGACGATGCGGCGCGTGGCGGGTTTCCCTTGGTGCTCGAAGGTGAACGGCGTCAGCAGATCGGCGACGATGGTGTCGTCGTTGCCGGTGTAGAGCGCGAGGTCGTCGCGACCGGCGGCGGTGACGGCGCGGACGACGTCGATGGTCTGGTAGCGGTTGAACGGAGCCATCTTGATGGCCACGACGCCCGGGATCTCGGCGAACTGGCGCCAGAACCCGTAGCTGAACACGCGGCCGCCGACGGCGGGCTGCAGATAGAAGCCAACCACGGGAATGAGTTTTGCGATCGTGGCCACGTGGGCGACGATGGCGGCCTCCGGCTCGGTCTTGAAGGCGGCCATGCTGACGAGGCCGGCCTGGTAGCCGAAGGAAAGGGCCAGCTCGGCCTCGGCGACGGCCTGCCTAGTCTGGCCGCAGAGCCCGGCGATGAGGGCGAAGTCGCGCGGAGCGGCGGCCAGCTCGGCGCGGACGGTCTGCGCGGCGAGCTCGAGCACGGGGCGGAAGAGGTTGTGCTGCGGGTCGCGGATCTCGAATTGCGTCGAGTGCACGCCGACGGCGAGGCCGCCCGAGCCGGCGGCAACATAGTAGCGGGTGAGGGCGCGCTGGTGCCGCTCGGAGAACTTCCGGTGACGGTCGAGCGCCAGCGGCTGGGCGGGGATGACGTGGCCGGCTAGGAGGTGGGTGCGGAGATTCATATCGAGGTAAAGGATATTGCAGGAGGTAACGGAGGAAACGGTGGGGCGTGATTCGGATGAGGAAATTTCTCCGTTCTCTCTGTTTCCCCCTGTGCAGATTTGTTCAGAACTTCCCGCTGCGGGCTTCGAAGTGGGTGGGCTTGCCGAGGAAGCGGCCGCCGCCACCGACGTAGGCGGTGATCAGATCCATCATGCGGGCCACGGAGGTCTCGGGCGGGCCGAAGAGCCTGAGCGACTCGCCCGCGTCGGCGAGCCACGCGGTCGCGGCCTCGGCGCCGGTGAGGACGGGCGCGCGGCCGAGGCGCTGGCCGAACTCCTCGGCCAAGGCGCGGATGCTGAGTTTTTCCGGGCCGGTGATGTTGAGCAGGGTGGGCGGATTGGCCGTGTGGGCGAGGCACTGGATGGCGCGGGCGCAGGCGTCGCCCTGCCAGATGCAGTTGAGCCAGCCCATGGTGACGTCCACCGGTTCGCCGCGCGCAACCTTGAGGGCGATGTCCACGAGCACGCCGTAGCGCAGCTCGACGGCGTAGTTGAGCCGATACATCAGCTGCCGCGTGCCGAATTCCGCGGCATAGTGGGAGAAGACCCGCTCGCGGCCGACGCAGGTGCTGGCGTATTCGCCGAGGAAGGCGACCGGCTCGCGCTCGCTGGCGCCCGGGCCGGTCACCGGCACGAAGGGATAGACGCAACCCGTCGAGAACACGACGATGCGCGATTCGCGGAAGCGCTGGGCCACGAGCGCGGGGACATAGGTGTTCTGGATCCACGTCAGGCCGGGCGCGCTGTCGGTGCCGAATTTCTGGCCGGCGAGGTAGAGGACGTTGGCGGCGGCCGGCAGGGCCGCGACTTGCGCCGCGTCCGCCAGGTCGCAGGAAAGGGTGCGGACGCCGAGGCCCTCGAGCTCGGTGCGGGCCTCGGGACGGCTGAAGCGGGAGACGCCGGTGACGACAGCGTCGCTCCGGCCGGCCGCGTCGAGCGCGCGGCGGAGCATGACCGCCGTGGTCGTGCCCATCTTGCCGCCGACGCCGAGCACCATGAAATCGCCGGGCAGATCTTTGACGGCAGCCACGGCACCACGGGTGGGCGTGGAGAGGAGCAGTTCGATATCGCGGTCAGTCTGAGGGAGTGAGGTCATGAAATTTCAACGGAATTGAATCCGTGCAGTGGACACTTGTCAGGATTATATCGCTCCAGCAGTGTGACCAAAGCCAAGCGTAATCCCCTGAATTTTCATGCGCGCCATCGATATTCACACCCACCCCATCCTGCGGGATGATAACCGAGATCGGGCGGGTGCGGCCCAACTGATCCGCCGCGCCCGGGCGCATGGGATCAGGCACATCGTCGCGCTGGGCGACGTGCTCGGCTTCGGGCCCCGGCCCACCGCGAAGCAGCTGCGGATCATCAACGACGAGACCTTCTGGCTGATGCAGCGTTATCCCGGCTATGTGACGGGATTCTGCTACGTGAACCCGCGGCTCGGGGCGCGCGCCGTGACGCGCGAGATCGAGCGGTGCGCCGTCCGTGGTTTCCGCGGCATCAAGCTAGAGATCGCCAACAACGCCCGCGACGCCTGCATGCGGCCGGTGATGGTCGCGGCGGAGAAGCACGGCCTCGTCGTCCTGCAGCACGCCTGGAGCATGACGAAGATCAAACAGCGCAGCTTCCACACCGATCCCGAGGACGTCGCCACGCTCGCCCGGCGCTTCCCGTGCGTGCGCCTCATCATGGCGCACCTGACCGGCTGCGGCGTGCGCGGCGTGCTGGCGGTGAAGGACTGCGCGAATGTCGTCGTCGACACCTCCGGCGCCGCGCCCGAGGCGGGGCTGGTCGAATACGCCGTGGCGCAGCTCGGGGCGGAGCGCGTGCTCTACGGCTCGGACGCGCCGATCCGCGACTTCGCCGTCGCGCTGGCGCGCATCACCGGCACGCAGCTCGATGCCCGGGCCCAGCGAAAGATCCTGCACGACAACGCGCGCGCGCTACTCCGCCTGCCATGAACTATTTCGACGCCAACACTTGGACCGGCCGGTGGCCGTTTGCCTTCATCGAGGAGCACACGCCGCGGTCGCTGGCGGCGCACCTGCGTCGACACGACATCAACCGCGCGCTGGTATCGCCGCTGGATGCGGTGTTCGCGCCCGAGCCCGGGCCGGCGAATTACCAACTGCTCCGCACCACGGAAGGCGTGGCCGGACTCGCGCCGGTGCCGGTCATCAACCCGGCCCTGGCCAACTGGCGTGACGAGCTCGCCGCCAGCGCGGCGGACCCGCGCGTGCGCGCCGTGCGGCTGCTGCCGCGCTACCATAACTACCGGCTCAATGCGCCCGCGCTGCAGGAGTTCACCGCCGAGCTGCTCCGCCGCAGGCTGCGGCTCATCGTGCAGGTGCGCCTGATCGACGAGCGGCACGAGTTCCACGCGATGAAGCTCAAGCCGGTGCCGGTGGCCGAACTGGGGGCGTTCCTCACGCGTCATCCGAAGCTGCCCGTGCTCGCCAGCGGACTGCTGCGCAGCGAGATCCTGCCGCTGGTGCCGAAGCATCCGCAACTGCTGGCCGACCTGTCCTTCGCCGAGTGGCACGACACGATGCCGCACCTGCTGGCCAAGGTGCCGGCGCGGCAGCTGGTGTTCGCCTCGCACACGCCGTTCCTCGTGACAGCCGCCGCCCGGGCGAAGCTCGACACCGCCAAGCTCGGCGGGATTCGCCAGCCGGCGATCGCAGCGGGCAACCTGGCCCGGCTCATCGGTTGACGGAGACGAACCGGGCGCGCGGCGCTGGCCAAACTCGGTCCAGGTGCTTTGGCGCTCGACGCGGCGGGGAGAAACGACATGCGTTGCGGGCCATGAGCAATCCTGTGCAGGCGCGAGTGGTGGTCCGATCAGGCCGGGCCACGCTGATGTTGAATGACCAGCCGACGGCGCCCCTCTTCTATGCGCTGCCGGATTGTCCCGGTGCCCGCTGGACGTGGGAGGAAGTGCCCTCGCGCAACATCGGCCTGTTCGCGGCCCAGGGCGTGCGGCTGTTTCAGGCGGGGGTCTTTCTGGAGCACATGGTCGGCGCGGACGGAAAACTGGACATCAGCCTGGCGCGCCGGCAGGTCGCGGGCGTCCTCGCAGTTTGTCCGGAGGCGAAGATCATGTTGCGGGTGCACCTGCACACGCCGCCCGAGTGGTGGGCGGCGAATCCGGAGGAGTGCGTGGGCTATGCCGACGGCCCGGCGACGCCGGAGACGCGCTGGGGTCTGGAGCGGCCGATTGCGCGGGACAATGAGCATCCCGTGCGCGCCAGCTTTTATTCGGAAAAATGGCGGGCTTGGGCGCGGGGTCATGCCGCACCTCGTTCCACGGTACCTCGGTACT
>DAORVZ010000139.1:0-5627 GCA_035434005.1 Lacunisphaera sp. | reverse complement strand
CACGCCGACCGCAGTTGACCAGGCGGTCACCTACAACATGCCGGGTCAGGACTACGAAAAGATCGACCGCACGAGCCTGACCGCCCGCCTCGCGCACGACTTCAGCGGCTCCTTCCGCCTCGTCAATCAGACCAAGTGGATCGACACCGACCGCGACTCAGTCACCTCCTACTTCCAGAGCAGCAGCACGACACCGGTCACGTTCGCCGCTGCCACGACCCCGGTCAACCCGGCCACCGGCACCACGCCAGCCGCTTACACCACCTACGATCCGGTCGCCGGCACCGTCACGCCGCGCCGCCTCCACGTCGAGACGGCCAACGAGATCCTCTCCAATCAGACCAACCTCGCCGCGCAGTTTGAGACGGGCGGCATCTACCACAGCGCCAGCGCCGGCCTCGAGCTCAGCCGCGAGGAGCAGGTTTCGCCAGTCTGGTCGCCCGTCGGCGGCGTGATCACCAGCATCACCAACCCTAACCCGAACCGCACCGCCACGGCCGACCAGACGCCCTACCGCGCCGCCAACCGCCCCTACACCATGGGCCGCATCGACACGGCCGCGGTCTACGCGTTCGACACGATTCAGTTCAAACCGGACCTGCTTCTGAACATCAGCCTCCGCTGGGAAACCTACGCCATCGACTTCGAGTCGCTCGCCGCCGCCACGGCCACCGTGCCGGCCCCGGTGCCGGTCGTGCTCAGCGCCCGCAACGACATCTTCAGCTGGAAGACCGGCCTCCTCTACAAGCCCGCCGCCAACGGCAGCCTCTACGTCGCGGTCGCCAACACCCTCACGCCGCCGGGCAGCACCTTCACCCTGTCCGCCACCGCCAACAACCAGAACAACCCGAACGTCGCGCCGCTCGAGTCCCGCAACTACGAAGCCGGCGTAAAATGGGAGTTCCTCAAGGGCCGCCTCTCCACCAACCTCGCGTTCTACCGCTCGGAGAACTTCAACTTCACGAGCACCGACGCCGTCACCGGCCTGCCCACGCAGGACATCAGCCAGCTCGTGCAAGGCGTCGAGCTCGGCGTCTCCGGCAAGCTGAACAAGGACTGGCTCGTGTTCGGCGGCCTCGGCTACATCGACAGCGAGTTCCAGACCGCCGGCACCACCGCCGCCGCCAACGACGGCGCCGCGCTCCGCTTCACGCCGCGCCTCTCCGGCAACCTCTGGACCACCTACGCGGTCGCCAAGAAACTCACGCTCGGCGGCGGCCTGCAATACACCGAGTCGGTTCTCCGCAGCACCTCCAACACGACCGTGCCCACCGCCACCGCCATCACCAGCATCCCCGATTACTGGCTCATCAACCTCATGGCCGCCTACGCCGTGACCGACCAGGTCACCGTCCGCCTGAATATCAACAACGTCACCGACGAGTTCTCCTACCGGCTCAACAACAACGGCGGCCGCTACTATCCTGGCACGCCCCGCGCCTTCCTGCTGACCGCCGACTGGAAGTTCTGACCTGAATCCCCCATCCTGATTCTCCGCGCGAGGCGGGACCAACCGGTCCCGCTTTGCCCGTCTCTCAGCCACATCATGCTCCTCGCCATCCCCGACGTCCTCACCCCCGCCCAGGTCACGGAGGCCCGCGCCATCCTCGAAGCCGCCGACTGGGTCGACGGCAAGGCCACCGCCGGCCACCAGGGCGCCCGCGTGAAGGACAACATGCAGCTCCCGGTCGACAGCCCGGCCGCCAAACAGGTCGGCCAGCTGATCCTCAAGGCCCTCGGCGCCAACCCGCTCTTCATGTCGGCCGCCCTGCCGCTGCACATCCTGCCGCCGATGTTCAACCGCTACTCCGGCGGCCAGACCTTCGGCAACCACGTCGACGGCTCCATCCGCACGATCCCCGGCACCGGCCACCGCCTCCGCACCGACCTCTCGTGCACGCTCTTCTTCGCCGGCCCCGAGGAATACGACGGCGGCGAACTCATCATCGAGGACACCTACGGCTCCAAGAGCGTGAAGCTCCCCGCCGGTTCGATGATCCTCTACCCGTCGACCAGCCTCCACCAGGTCACGCCGGTCACGCGCGGCACGCGCCTCTGCTCCTTCTTCTGGCTCCAGTCGATGATCCGCGACGACGGCCAGCGCCGCCTCCTCTTCGACCTGGACGTCGCCATCCAGCGCCTCGGCACCGAGATGGCCACGCACCCATCCACGGTCCAGCTCACGGGCGTCTATCACAACCTCCTTCGCCAGTGGGCGGAGATGTAAGCAGTCCATGTCTGTCTCCGCCGCCAGCATCAGCGACCTCAACGCCCGCCGCGAACTCGGCGTCGCGTGGATGAACCGCGGCCATAGCCAGCTCCTGCTGGATAATCCCACGGGGGACGCCGCGGCGCTGGCCGCCTATGAGCAGGCCATCGCGCTCCTGCGCACGCTGCCGCTCGCCGGCAATCCCTCCTGGGCCAACAGCCTCGGCGCCGCCTGCATGAACTACGGCCAGCTCCTGCATCGGGTGCACGGCACCGCCCGCGCCGACGAGGCGCTCGCCGCGTTCGGCGAGGCCGAGGCCCTCCTGCGTCCGCTGCCGTCCACGGAAACCCCCTGGCCGCGCCGCAACCTCGCCGGCACCCTCCTCAACCGCGCCAACCTGCTGCTCGACCTCGCCCGCCACGCCGAGGCGGTGGTCACCGCGCGCGAGGCCCTCGCGCTCTGTGCGCCGCTCGCGCAGGCCGAATTCCTCGAGGCCGACCTCGCCTTGAAGTCCCGCCGCGCGCTGTGCGACGCGCTCGGCCGCCTCCTCGTGATGCCCGACGCCGACCAGGCGGCGATCGCCGGCGAAGCCAGCGATGTCATCGACGACGCGCTGGCGCTCGTCCGCCACTGGGCCGCACGCGGCGCGACCGCCCTTCAGCCGCTGGCCGAGCGCTTCTTCTTCTACGGCGCCCAGCTCTATCGCATCAACCAGCCGCACTTCCTGCCCGAGTTTCTCGAGGAAAACCTGCCGCTGGCCGGCCCCGGCATCCGCGCCATTGCGCTCGAGGTGATCGACCAGGTCCTGGCCGGCCGCGACCGCACCATTCTCACACTCGGCGATCCCGCCACCGAGCGCCGCCTCCGCCTCTGGAGCGAACTCGAGGCTCTCCGCCCGCAATTTTCCGCATGAAGACCTTCCGCCAGATCCTGTTCTGGTCTCACCTCGTCGCCGGCCTCATCGCCGGCCTTTCCATCGGCGTCATGTGCTTCACCGGCACGCTGCTCGCCTTCGAGCACGAGATCGTCGAGTGGGCCGAACGCGACGCCCGCCGCGTCACCCCGCCCGCCGCCGACGCCGCCCGCCTCCCGCTCGGCGAGCTCCAGCGCAAGCTCCGCGAAGCGCAGCCCGAGTTCCGCGCCGCAAGCATCACCGTCGAGAACGACCCCGTAGCCGCCATCACCTTCACCGCCGGGCGCGACGACAGCTTCTTCGTCGATCCCTACACCGGCGAAGCCCGCAAGCCCGCTTCGACCAAGATGCATGACTTCATGCATCTCATGGTCGACTGGCACCGCTACCTCGCTCTAGCCGGCGATAACCGGCCGACCGGAAAGCTCATCAACGGCATCTGCAACCTCGCCTTCTTCGGCCTCGCCGTCACCGGCCTCTACCTCTGGATGCCCCGCACCTGGTCGTGGCGCGGCGTGAAGGCCATCGCCCTTTTCAATTTCAAGTCCACCGGCAAGGCCCGCGACTTCAACTGGCACAATGTCATCGGCCTCTGGTCCGCCCCGATCCTCATCGTGCTCACGCTCACCGCCGTGCCGATCTCGTTCCGCTGGGGCGGCAACCTGATCTACACGCTCGTCGGTGAGGAAGTGCCCGCGCAACCGGGCCCCGGCGCCGCTCCCTCCGCCGCACCCGCCGTTGAAATCAAGCGCCCGTCGCCCGACGCCCGGCCGCTGGGCTACGATGTCGTTGTCGCCAACGTGCAGAAGGACTTTCCGAAATGGACCCAGATCACCCTGCGTTCCGGCGGTCTCCAGCGCGGCGGGCCTCGCGGAGGCAATGCGGCCACGTCGCCCACGGCCGCGACTCCGGCTGCCACGCCGCCCGCCGCCGCGACCGAGCCGCGCCGTGAACGCGGTTCTGGTGAAAGTCGTGCCGCTCCGCAACCGCTCACCGTCATCATCCGCGAGGCCGGCTCCTGGCCGCGCACCGCGACCACCACACTCACTCTCAATCCCTTCACCGGCGAAACCCTCACCAAGGCCGGCTACGCCGATCTCTCGACCGCCCGCCAGGTCCGCTCATGGACCCGTTTCCTCCACACCGGCCAGGCCCTCGGCTGGGGCGGGCAGTTCGTCGCCGGCCTCGCGTGTCTCGGAGGTTGCTTCCTCGTCTACACCGGCTTCGCCCTCTCCTGGCGACGGTTCTTCCCCAACCGAAAATCCGTCCCTGAACCGATCCCGGCAAGCTAGCTCCGCTCCGTCGCCACGACGTGCATCCAAGCCCGTCCGTATCCATAGCGGCTCAAATCCACTTCAATTCATGCCAACCAGCATCCATCAAACCACTCTCAACATAATTGCCTCCGCGCTGCTGCTCGGCGCGGGCGCCCTGCTGCCGGCGCAAACCGCCCGGACGGAAACCGCGTCGGACGACGCCCATATACTCGACCCGGTGGTCGTCACCGCCGAACGCGAACCGGGCAACTTCCTCCTCGGGCAGGACGAGATCGCGCGCACCAACGCCACCGATCTCGCCCAACTCTTCGCCAACCAGTCCACCCTCGCCGTCGGAGGCGGTTCGCCGCAGGCCCAGAAAATCTACGTGCGCGGCTTCGAGGATGTCCTCCTCAACGTAACCCTCGACGGCGCCCCGCAGGCGGGCGAACTCTACCACCACCAAGGTCGCCTCCAACTCGAACCCGATTTCATCAAAAGCATCCAGCTCGACGCCGGTGCGGGCGCAGCCACCGTCGGCGCCGGCGCGCTCACCGGTGCGCTCGCCATCACGACCAAAGACGCCTTTGATCTGCTCGAGCCCGACCGCCGCTTCGGCCTCACCACCCGCGCCACCTACAGCGTCAACGGCGATGATGCCTGGCAGGGCGTCGGCTCCCTCTACGGCAAGCTCACCGACCAGGTCGGCCTCGTCGTCGGCTACTCCCGCCAGAGCGGCGACGACTATGAGGACGGCCACGGCAACCTCGTCACGCCCACCGCCTTTGAACACGCGCGCGGTTACGCCAAGCTCAACACCCGCTTCGGCGCCCACGAAGCCAGCCTCGCTTACGAGCGCGTGCACGACACCGGCACCTACTACGAGCGCCCGAACTTCGTGAACTTCACCGGCACCTACATCCTCTCTGACCACGACCTCAACCGCGAGACCCTCACCTACAACCACCGCTTCAATCCTGCCGGCGACCTCGTGGACACACGCGCCACCGTCTATTGGACGGCCAGCGACTTCCTCAACCGCCGCAACACCACTGGCGCGCTCTACGGCAAGGGCGACTTCACCAGCACCGGCCTCGACCTGCGCAACACTTCCACTTGGGACAACCACGCCGCCACTTACGGCGTCGAATACCGGGTGGACGACGCCTTCGGCCGCCAGCAGGCCACGCCGCCGCCCTTCTGGGGTTTCAGCCGCCAAGGCGTCAAGGTCCTCGGCCTCTACGCCCAG
>DAORVZ010000138.1:0-5697 GCA_035434005.1 Lacunisphaera sp. | reverse complement strand
AAGCCGGTGGCGAAGGTCGCGTTCATCGGCGACGCGCCCGGCAAGGCACGCGGCTTCTTCTCACGCACGGCGCACATCACTCGCGCCCTGCGCCGCACGCTGGAGCAGGCGCGGGAACACGTCGTGATGCAGACGCCCTACCTGGTGCTGAGCCCGCCGGCGCGCGAGCTCTTCCGCGAGATGCAGGCGAAAAATCCCGGTCTGCGCATCCAGGTCTCGTCGAACAGCTTTGCCTCGACCGACAACCTGCTCGCCTACTCGGCGAATTACCGGCTGCGCAACCAATACGTCGAAGACCTGGCCCTGCAGGTCCACGAGCTCAAGCCGCAGCCGGCGGCCCTGCCTGCGCTCTTCCCTCAATACCCGCTGATGGCGGCCCGGGCGGCCGAACGCATCAAAGCAGGCCGGCAGAAGCGCGCGCCTTTCCTCTGCCTGCACGCCAAGTCGCTGGTGGTGGACGCGCGCTTGGCCTTTGTCGGCTCCTACAACCTCGACCCGCGCTCGGAGAATCTGAACACCGAGGTCGGCCTGCTGGTCGAGGATGCGGCCTTTGCCCGTGAGCTGCTGGCCGACATGGCGCGGGACATGCGGGCCGAGAACAGCTGGGTCATCGCCCGGCGCGACATCCCCCTCAAGCTCGACGCGCTGAACGGCCTGATCGACGGCATCCTCTCGCTCAGCCCGATCGACGTGTGGCCGATCCAGAACACCAGCAGCTTCGAGCTGCGGCCCGGAGCGGCCGAGGTGCCGCCCGGCGACCCCGCATTCTATCAGAATTATCGCGAGGTCGGACCCTTTCCCGGGGCCGAGGGGACGCTCAGCAACAAGGAAATCCTGACCCGGCTCTACAAGGCCATCGGCGCGCCCCTGACGCCGGTGCTGTAGGGACCGAAGACAACGGGGTGGGAGAGGGGCTTTGCGCCCCGACTGGATGGGTGCCGGGGAAAGTCGGGACGTAAAGTCCCCCCCACAATCAGGTCGTCGTTTTATTGCGGCCAAGGAAAACCGTTTGCGCATCCGGGATGCGGCGCTAACCTGCGGCCATGAGTGATCATGCTCCCGCCGCCGAAGTTGCCAGCACCCGCGACGCCCTCGTCCGTCTCAAGGCCAACATGCGCCTCACCATCAAGGGCAAGGACGAGGTCATCGAGCAGACCCTGGTCTGCCTGCTCGCCGGCGGGCATCTGCTGATCGAGGATCTGCCCGGCGTCGGCAAGACCACGCTGGCCTATTCGCTGGCGCGGTCGATGGACTGCGCGTTCTCCCGCATCCAGTTCACGAGCGACCTGCTGCCCACCGACGTCACCGGGGTGTCCATCTACGACGAGACGGTAAAGGAGTTCATCTTCAAGTCCGGCCCGGTCTTCGCCAACGTCGTGCTGGCCGACGAGATCAACCGCGCCACGCCCAAGACGCAGTCGGCGCTGCTCGAGGTGATGGATCGCAGCAAGGTCACGGTGGATGGCGAGGCGCACGCGGTAGGCGCGCCGTTCATGGTCGTGGCCACGCAGAACCCGGTGGACTACGAGGGCACATTCCCGCTGCCAGAGAGCCAGATGGACCGCTTCCTCATGCGCCTGCAGATGGGTTACCCGCAGCCCGGCGACGAGCTGGAGATCCTGCGCG
Organism: Lacunisphaera sp.; assembly: GCA_035434005.1. GTDB lineage: Bacteria > Verrucomicrobiota > Verrucomicrobiia > Opitutales > Opitutaceae > Lacunisphaera. The sequence continues at coordinate 4,071 of DAORVZ010000138.1, read as the reverse complement.
CGCCCCGGCTCGGTTACGACGCCATCGCGCTCAACCCGGTCGTCACCCGCTCGGACGTGCTCAAGATGCAGGCGCTGGCCGGCAAGGTCTACGTCGAGGACAGCGTGCTCGACTACATCCTGAAAATCATCACCGCCACGCGCACCGAAGTGGAGTTCAAGGCCGGCGTCAGCGTGCGCGGCGGGCTCTCGCTCCGCCTCGCCGCGCAGGCCCGCGCATTGGTGCAGGGCCGGGATTTTGTCATCCCCGAGGACATCCAGGAGACGGCCGGCCCGGTGCTGGCGCACCGCCTGTCGCTGGCCCGGCAGACCTCCGACGCCCTGGAGGAACGCCGCACCGTGCTCGCGGCCCTGAAACGGATCATCGCATCCATCCCGACGCCGGAGTGAGCCCGGATTGGAACGCTTAACGTTTAACGCCCAACAGTGAACATTCAGCTCACGGCTCCGGCTTCGACGTTGGGCGTTGAGCGTTCAGCGTTGAAAGTTGCCGCCGCCGCGGCGGCCGACTGGCACGGCCCCGGCGCGCCCGATAGCAGACGCCGCTGGCTGGACTGGCGGGTGCTGCTCTGGTCGCTCGTGTTTCCACCGAAGCGACACCGCATCTCGCTCACGGTGCCCGGCCTTTTCTTGATGGGCCTGTCCGTGGCCATCGGCACGGCCGCCTACAACACGGCGAGCAACATCCTGTTCATCACGCTCTCGCTGCTGCTCGCCTGCCTGCTGCTCAGCGGCCTGCTGTCGTGGTTCAACTTCATGGGCACGTGCTGGCGCCTGCGTCCGGCGGGGGCGTGGCGCGCCGGGCACGAGACCCTGGTCACGGTCGAGGTGGAGAACCGGAAGAACTGGCTGCCGAGCTACAGCCTGTGGTTCGAGCTGGCCACGCAGCCCCGGTATCTGCCGCCGCCGGACAAACCGGAGAAGGAGATGAAGATGCGCGAAATCCTGGCGGCTGCGGAAAAATACATCACCCGCGGACGGATCTTCCTGCGCGAGCGGCTTGAGCCGCTGGGGGCGACGACGCTGGACTGGGGCGTGAAGCCCACCCGGCGCGGCGAGGCCGTGGTGGAACTGAGCGCGGTGGGTTCGCTCTTCCCGTTCGGTTTCCTGCGCAAAAACATCGGCATGGCATTGAGGCACACCGTGCTCGTCTGGCCGGCGCAGGTGGAATACCAGTGGACCGGCACCGTGTCGGACCACGCCGGGGCGTCGGGCCGGCGCACCGCCCGGGCCGGCACCGGCGACGACCTGCTGGCGCTCCGCAAATATGCGCGGGGCGACTCGCACCGCCTGATTCATTGGAAGGCCAGCGCGCGGCTGGGCCAGTTGATGATCCGGCAGTTCGCCGCCGAGAGCCACGATGGATACACGTTGAGGCTCGACACCCCGGCGGAGGTCTGGACCCGGGCAGAGCAGTTCGAGTTGTTGTGCAGCTTCGTGGGCACGCTGGCGGAGGACCTGTATGCCAGCGGCCGCCTGCGCGGCATCACGATCAACGGCGGCCCGTTGCTGGAAACGCGGCGCCTCCGCGACCTGGAGGCCGTGCTCGACGAACTGGCCAGGCTGCAGCCGGTGGCTGCCGATGTGGGCGGTGTGCCCACAAAAACCACCAAGAATCTCATCACCTTCGCGCCCGAAGGAGCGCGCGGAATCACCGCCCATGTCGACGGCCGCCAAACTGCGTCAGCTTAACCTCGACGAACTGCGGCGCCTGAAATGGCTGCTGGGCGGCGCTATGGCGCTCGTGTCGCTGTGGACGGTATTCTTCCTCGATATCGAGGCGCTCGGCTTGGTCGGCGTGGCCGGCGCGGCTATCATGGCGGTGCTGATCTGGCCGACCATACCCGGCCGGGTGCCGGCGCTGGTCTGGAAGCTCGCCGTGCCCGCCATCATCGTGGCGATGGCGGCGGATTTTTATTACAGCCCGGACACGCTGCCGGTGCTCATCCGGCTGGCCATCCTGCTGGTGCTCTACCGCGCGGTCGCCTACCGGCGGAAACGCGAGGACTTGCAACTCATCGTGCTGAGCCTGTTCCTCGTTGTCGTGGCTGGCGTGCTGACCTCGGCGCTCGGCTTCGCCTTGCTGCTGTTGTTGTTCACGGCCGGCGGGCTGGGGTTTCTCTTCGTCATCACGCTGATCGACGCCTCCGAGACGGTGGGGGCGCGCACGGCTGAGGCCGAAACGGCCTGGACGCGGCTGGATGGGCGCCGGTTCTTCGCGCGGTTGCGCGCGGTGGTGGACTGGCGGCTGCTGGCGTTTGCGGCGGCCCTGTTCACGGCGGTGGTGGCGATGTCCGGCCTGCTTTTTCTCATCATCCCGCGCTTCGAGCTGGCGAGCGGCTTCTTCCTCGACCGCTACATCACCCGCAAAAGCCGCACGGGATTCACCGACATGGTGAAGTTCGGCGACGTGAGCGAACTGATCCGCGACGAGAGCGTGGCCATGCGCGTGGATCTGACCGACACCTCTGGCCTCCACGAGTCGCCCTACTGGCGGCTGGTCGTGCTCGACGAATACACGCCGGAAGGCTTCAAGGTCTCCGCCGGGCTCAAGGGTGAGCTGATCCGCGGGCAGCGGGTGACGCAGCAGTTGCGCGGCCGGCAGTTGGGTCGGGAGATCAACGCGGTCGGCGGGGCGTGGACGTTCTACATCGAGCCAGGGGTGAGCCGGTTTCTGCCGCTGCCCGGCAGTTACGGCACGTTGCGGATGCGCGAGGTGTCGCCCCTGCAGTTCAGCGCCGGACACCGCGTCGTGGCGCTGCGGACCGAATCGATGACGATGACGGCGTTCCAGCTCGATGAGGTGGAGCTGACCCCCCTGTTGAATGACGCCCGGTTTCCGCAATTGCTCGCGGCGGCGCGGGGAAACGCTCCGCTGGGGAGCAGGCTAACCCGTTATGACCCCTTGGTGAACCTGCGCGGCCCGGTGGGGGCGGCGAATGAGGCCGTGCTTACCCGGATCGTGGCGGAGATCACCGGCGGGGCCGACCTGGCGGCCGGAGAATTCACCCGACGAGCCGTCAACTGGCTGCAGGCCCGACATGCCTACGCGCTGTCGGCGAAGCTCCCACCGGGTGCCGGCAAGGACGACATCGTGCGCTGGCTCGACTCGAACGAGCCGGGCTTCTGCGAGTATTTCGCCGCGAGCCTCACGGTGCTCGCGCGCGCGGCGGGCCACCCGGCGCGGGTGGTGGCCGGTTTTCACGGCGGCGTGCTGAACGGCTTCGAAAATTACTACATGGTGCGCAATTCCGACGCGCATGCCTGGGCGGAGATCTACGACGGCAAGGCCGCGTGGGTGCGAGCCGATCCGACGCCCGGGGCGGTGAACAGCGCGACCGAGAACGCGGCGCAGGCGGTGCGGCAGGAACAGGACAGCAGCTGGTCGGCGCGCGTGGACAGCCTGCGCGTGCTCTGGTATCGGCGCATCGTCAACTTCGACTCCCGCGCGCAGGTGCAGATGCTCGACTCGGTGAAAACCTTCACGACGGACTCGGGCGCGGCGTTGCGGGCGCGCTTCGATGAGTTTGCCAAGCAGCTCAAGGCCTGGCTCCAACGGCCGTGGGACGCGGCGCGCGCCGGACGCACGGCCGGGCTGACTGCGGGAGCCGTGGCGCTCGGTTGGCTGCTGGTGCGCCTAGGGCTGTGGGGCTGGCAGCGCTGGCGGCGGTGGCGCCGTCCGCAATCCTTTGATCCCGTGCGGCAGAAGGCGGGGCGTCACCTCGCGCGCTTGCGCGAGCTGACCGGAGCGCAGACGACAGAGGACAGAGAACAGATTATCACCGCCGTGCGCGAAGACCTGCGTCGGCTGCGCTACGGCCGGCGGGAGACGTGGCCGGAGGCGCGCGGAGTATTCCGCCGGGCGCGGCAGGCGCGGCGCCGGGCGCGTTGATCACTCCATCCGGAAATTCAGCGGCGTCGCGGCCGGTGGCCGGTCGCGTTTGTCCCGCCAGGCTTGGAGGACGGCCTTGACCACGGGGCCGGAATAGAGGCCGCCGCCGAAATCCTGGTCCTCCGCGCCTTCAAGCACCACGGCGATGGCGATGCGGGGGTCCTCCAGCGGGGCGAAGGC
>DAORVZ010000137.1:0-5729 GCA_035434005.1 Lacunisphaera sp. | reverse complement strand
TTTCTCCGAACCCTCCCTGCTCAAGGCCGCCCCGGCCTCCGAATACCAGATCAGTCTCACCATTCCCGTCATCGGCACCCTCGCGGCGCCGGCGACCACGGCTTCAACCACACCCACCACCATGGACATCTCCACCATCGCATCGATTCTCGCCTTTGCCGCCCTGCAGGTTGGCATGTATGTCATCTGTCTGCTGAAAATCTCCGAGATTGCCCGCCAAGGGGTGCCCGCCGCCACCAAGCTCCGGCTCATGGAGAACGAGGAGAACCTCTTTGACGGCGGCCTCTACATCGGCATCGCCGGCACGGCCACGGCGCTGGTCCTCCAGGTGATCGGCTGGATCGACGCCAATCTGCTGGCCGCCTACTCGTCCAACCTCTTCGGCATCGTCTGCGTGGCCCTGGTCAAGATCCGCCACGTCCGCCCCTACAAGCGCCAGCTTATCATCGAGGTGCAGTCCGGCACCAACTGAGGATCCCGCGCCATGAACAAGACGCTCCTATTGATCATGTGCGACTTCATGTTGCTCAATCTCCTGGCGCTCACGCGCTGGGAGAAGGCCGAGCCTACGCACACCCAGCTCGAGACCGCCGCGCCCCGGGCTCCCGCCAACGCTCCGGCCATCAACGCCGACATGGTCGAGCTCATGCGCATCTCCCTTGAAGACGAGAAGCAATCCCGCGCGACCCTCGCCGCCCAGTTGTCCTCCACCCAAGGCTCGCTATCGGAGCGCGAGAAGAACCTCGCGGCCGTCCAGCAGCAGAAGAGCCACCTCGAACGCACCCTGGCCGCCACGCAGACCAGCGCGAAGGAATTGGAACAACGCTACACCGCCACCTCGCAGGAGGCCTCGCTGTCACGCGAGCAGTTGGCCAAGCTCCAACGCGAGCTCGAGGAACGGAAGGCCGAGGCCGAGCGCCAGCAGGCCGAGCTCGCCCGGGCCGAGCGGCAGAACGCCGAGGCCCGCCAGCGCATCGAGAGCCTCAACGTCGCCGTGAAGGTGGCGGAGCAGGAGAAGCAGCTAATCGCCCAAAACCTCACCGAGGCCAAGCAGCAGGTGGAGGTCGAGCGGACCGAGCGCTACAAGGTGCAGGAGCAGACCACCCAGCTTGCGCAGGGCGTCGGCCAGCTGGCCGAGAAATCCGGCGAGCTCAGCCAGGAGATCCGCACCAACCGCCCGGTGAATCCCAACCTCATCTTCAGCGACTTCCAGGCCAACCGCGTCGCCACCAAGCTCACCGCGCGCAAGCCCGGTCTTTTCAGCCCGACCGTCAAGGACAAGGAGGCCCAGACCGTGCTCGTGAGCGACGGCCGCCGCACCTATGCCCTCATGCACCTCAGCGACACGCCGTTCACGCTGGTGGAAACACCCGGCGATTATGATCAGGTGACAGGCCGGCTCAGTCGCGGTGCGTTCAGCGCGCCGGTGGGCGAACTGCAGTTCCTCCGGCTCGACCCGCGCCTCATCGTGGTGCCGGTGGATGACTCCTTGGCGGCCCTGATGGGCGCCAAGATCTACGCGCTGGCCAAGGAGCCCTTCAAGTTCCCCGAGGCGGTGCTGGTGCGCGCCGACGACGGCCGCTACGGCGAGACCCCGCTGCGCATCGACCCCACCAGCCAAGCCTATGTGAAGCTCGATAACCGGATCGTCACGCGCCTCTTCGGCGAGATATCGCCCAAGCGTGGTGACCTGGTCTTCAGCAAGACAGGTGAACTCATCGGCATGATGGTCAACAGCGAGTATTGCGCCGTGCTCGGCGACTTCACCGCCGCTACGACACTGAAGACCGGGGACAAGCCCGAGCCGGCGACGAGCGGGATCATCGGGAATTTCCAGGCCCGCTGGGCACGCCTCCCGCTGAAGCTGCAGTAAGCCGGTCCCTGCGTCTACTCGCGTCGTCGGAGTAGGAGAGCGGGTGGGCCGCGTTCCGCCATTTACAGCCCACGGCGCAATCGCCTGACTGGCCGGCGTGCTGCCTCGCCTGCTCGAATCCGTCGCGCTGTCCGATCCCCTGAGTTATCTCGCGGTATTCCTCGGGGTGTCATTGCTCATGGTGTGGCGGTTGGAGGCGATGCTCGACCACGGTCTGGAAGGCACGGCGCTCGGCACGCTGCTCATGCCCTATTGCTCGGGCCTCGGGAATCTCATTTTCGTGGGTCTCATGATCGCGCGCCAGGGTGCGCCCGGCGAGGTGCTGACCAACTGTCTCGTCAACAATGTCACCAACCTCACGCTGCTGCTCGGCGGGCCGGCGTTGTGCTGGGGGCTCGCGGTGTTGCCCGGCACCAAGCCGGCGAAGGCGGGCTCCAAGGGGAAGAAACCGGCCAAGGCGGCCACGGGTGGCACCGAAGGCCAGCTCAACCGCCTGTCGGTGCTGCTCACGCTGACCGCCGTGATGTTCTTCACCGGCGCGGTTTGGGCGCTGGGGCGCGACGGCGTGCTGGATCGCACCGACGGCGCGATGCTCATCCTGTTCTTCCTGTTCTGGCAGTGTTTCCAGGTGTTCGACGTGATGAAGCACAACATCCGGGCGCGGGTGTCGTTTGGCGCCATGTTCTATGTGGATGCGCTGGTGGTGCTCGCCAGCGCCTACCTCATGTATGAGACACTCGACTGGCTCGTCACGTGGTTGTCGGCGCAGCGGGATGGGCTGCTCAGCGCGGCCAACCTCGGTTGGCTGACCGGATGGCTGATGGTGCTGCCCAACGCGGTGCTCGCGCTTTACTGGGGCTGGAAACGCCGGGCGGATGTCGTCTACGCATCACAGGTCGGCGACGGCCATATCTGCATCCCGCTTTGCCTCGGGATTTTCGCACTGGCGCAGCCGGTGCCGATGGTCGGTTTCACCACGGCAGCGCTGGCGTTGCTGCTTGGTGCCGCCGCCTTGCACGGAATCATGCTGCTGACCACCGGCGGGTTGCCGCGCTGGGCGGGGGGCGGGCTGGTCGCGGCCTACGGGTGGTTTGTTTACGCAGGCTTGCAGAGCTGAGCGGCTACGCCCAGAGAACAGAGGACGGAGGACGGAGGACAGCTTTACTTTAGCAGGAATGAGCCGGGGCTCTGGATTATTGAACCCAACATGCGGCCGATTTCGCGTTTCAGCTCCAGAAGGACGCCATATTCCGTATCCGTCAGATAACCGTCACCCTTTGCCGTGATCAGCCAATGTTCGACTTCATGGTTCTCTCCGTCCGCATCGGTCAGCTTGCTCACAAAATGAGCTTCGTAGCGTCTTTTTCCCCAGGCCTCCGAAATATTTGCTCCGGTTGAACGAGCTGCACGTCTGATCTGGTCGGTCAGTGAATAACGCTCTTCGGCTGGCCATCGCTTTGAGATGACAAATATCCGCGCCGCCAGATCACACGCCTTCTGGTATACCTTAAGATCGGTGAAATGGCTGATTTGCACCGTCTGTCCTCCGTTCTCTGTCTTTTGTCCTCTGGTATTACGCCAGCGGATCCGCGCGGAATTTTGCGCTGAGCTCGAGGAAGGGCTTCTGCGCTTCGAGCCATAACCGGTCCTGACGGATCTCAATCATCGATTTTGTGGTGTGGTTGCAAAACAGATAGGAGGCGGGTCCGAGGCGGAGGCAGGCGTCGAAATGCGTGCCATGGGCGCCGGGGACAAATTCAAAGTCACCGATAGCCAACTTGCGGGCTTCCATTTCGGCCTGTAGCGGCGCGATGTCGCTCTTGAACCGGCCTTGATAGGTGTCGGCGCGCGGGCCCTCGTAGGCGAGGATGGCGCCGGATTCCGTGGCCAGCTTCACAAGCACCCACTCGTCGAAGACGGGCTGGTTGTAGAGGGCTTTCATGCGTCCAAGGGCATGGATGATGGCGGTGCGGGCGTCGGCGAGATTCATGGGCGGTGCGGGGAGTGTTTGGTTGGCGTGGAGGCCGACGCCAGCAGATTCTGCCGGTGGGGTGGGGATTAACCCGCGATTCACGGTGGGAAGCTACGAAGCAGAAATTTTCCGGAGGCCGCCGAGGAAAGACGGGAGGGCTGAATCAAACTTTGCGTCGTCTGCGCTCTCCGGTTAAATCCAAACATCAGCCCGTGGGCTCGAAGCGGCTTTGGGCGCGGTTCTTCTTCACGGTGTGGGCGGGTGCGACCACGCCGTTCATGGCGATGTAGATGCCGGGTGGGAGGGATTGGAGGGCGCCGACGGCGCAGCCGAGATTGAAGACGGCGTCGCTGTTGCGGAAGCGGGCGGGTTGCATCGAGCCGGTGAAGACGATGACCTTGTCCGGCAGGCCTGCGAGCTTGGCGGCCGTGGCCGTCATGGTGTCGGTGCCGTGGGTGATGAGGATGAGGTTTTCGGGCGAGGCCTCGACGCGGCTGCGGATGAGGGCGCGGTCCTCGTCGGTCATGGCGAGGCTGTCCTTCTGGAGGACGGACTCGACGACGAAGTCGAAGGTGACGTTGGACTCGCGGAAGACGGGACCGACCTGAGGTTCGCCGACCTCGTAGGTGCTGGCGGCGTCGAAGTAGACCTTGTCGATGGTGCCGCCGGTGGCGATGACACGGATGCGCATGGGGCAATGGTGGGCGTGACGGGCCCTGAATTCAAAGATTTTTGTGCCTCTTTGCGCTTTCTTGTGGCAATTGTCCGGGGTCCCATGAGCCAGCCGAACATCCTTTGGATCGTCACCACCCATCCGCTTTCGCCAAAGGCTTCAGCGAGATACGGGGCAGGCCTTGATAATAACCGCGGGCAATAGGTATGGCCTCACAGCCGAATATCCTCTGGATACTCACAACCCAATGGCGGGCCATGGCGGCGGGGTTTGCGGGGGATGTGAATGCGCGGACGCCGTGGCTGGACGGGTTGGCGAGCGAGGCGGTGAATTACACTCAGGCCGTCACCCCGCATCCGCTCGGGCCGCAGGCGCGGGCGGCGCTGCTGACGGGGAAGCTTTGTCCGGAAAATGGCGTTAGGGGGTATTGGGATGCTTTACCGGTGTATGATGAGAAGGGGAGCAAGGCGCGGGCGTCGTCAAGCAACGCCCCTACAGGTCGCACCATTGCGCATGCGTTGAAGGATCGGGGGTATGCGACGGCTTGGTTTGGGAAATGGCATCTGGCGGAGCGCGACCGGAAGGCGCCGTTCGTCGGCGAGGCGCATGCCAGGATGATCGTGCCGCCGGAACGGCGCGGGGGCTTTGAGATGTGGGAAGGTTTCGAAAGCGGATTCTTGATTAACGATCCATGGTTGCATGGGACGCGGCTGCCGCAGCCCAAACATTTCAAGGGATATCAGGCGGAGGTGCTGGTGCAGCGGGCGGCGGAGTGGATGTCGCGAGCAAGCTCGCTCCCGCAATTTTGTGTGGTGAGTCTGGAGGCGCCGCATCCGCCGTATCATGCGCCGGCCCCGCATGTGGCGGAGGTAAAGCCTGGCGAACTGAAATTGCGGGCAAATGTGCCGGTGGGCGGGGATGTCGAGAAGCAGGCGCGAGAGGAGATGGCCGGCTATTATGCGCACATCGAGGCGACCGACCGGGCCATCGGAAAATTGCTGAGTGAGGTGGATCTTGCCGAGACGATCGTCGTGTTTACCTCGGTGCATGGAGACATGCATGGATCCCACGGTTTATTTCGCAAAGCATGGCCGTATGAGGAATCAGTGCGCGTTCCGCTTCTGATTCGGAGGCCTGAGGCGAGAGGCGTGGGGCTTGAGGATAAGAGTGCGGTGAGTCTGGTGGATCTGCCTCACATGGCGGTGGCTTGT
>DAORVZ010000136.1:0-5753 GCA_035434005.1 Lacunisphaera sp. | reverse complement strand
CACCACGAGCGCGAGCGGACGCGGGGCGGCGCCGACCAGCTCCAGCACCTTAGGCAACCGCCCCGAGGTGCCGAGGGAGGAGCCGCCGAATTTGTAGACTTGCCAGCGTTCGCTCATGGGCCGGGAGCGTGCAGATGCAGCGCCTTTGTCAAGAGAGGTCCGAGCGTCTTCCACTCGATGAGGAAGGCGTCATGGCCGTGGATGCTCGCGACCGTCTCCCGCGTGACGCGGGCGCCGGCGGCCTGCAGTTGCGCCGTGAGAGCCGCGGCCTGCGCCGGGGTGAAAAGCTGGTCGGTGTCCACGTCGACCACCAGCGTCGCGGCGCGCACGCGGCGGATGGCGGGCTGGGTGTCGCCCGGCAGCGCCTGCGTGAGGTCGTGGTGATCCATAGCCGCGAGTTGCAGCTCGTAGGCCTGCGCGGCGAAACGGTGGCGCAGCTTCCTGCCCTGGTGCTCGAGGTAGCTCTGCACCGGATAACCGGCGTCGGTGCCCGGCGCCGGCCGCGGCTGGCGGGCGTCGAGGCCCGGCTCCGCGCGGTAGGTGAGGATGGCGAGCTGGCGCGCGATCTCGAGGCCGCGGCCGACGTTGTCCGGGTAGCCCGGGTCGAGCCGCAGGATCTGGCGCGCCACGTGGTTCCAGCCGACGACCCAAGCGCTGGCCGACACGCTGGTGGCGAAGGGCAGGATGCGCTCAAAGCGTTCCGGCGCGAGCGCGGCAAGCGTGAGCGTCACCATGCCGCCGAGCGAGCCGCCGGTCGTCAGGTGCACGCGGCTGATGCCAAGCTTGTCCAGGCTGAGCAGAATCGCGCGGGCGATGTCGAGACTGGTGAGATCAACGGTCGGGGTTGCCGGGAAACCCTCCACGCCAGGGCCGCTGCTGCCGTAGCAGGAACCGAGATTATTGAAGCACACGAGCCGGTATTGGGCGGGATCGAGCGCCTTGCCTGCACCGATGAGCGGATCCCACCAGCCGTCCTTGCCGCCGGCCACGGCGCTGCCAGTCAGGGCATGCACCAGCAGCACAGTCGGGACGTCCTTGGCAGGACTCTCAGGGGTGTCACCCTCCCGGCTCCACCACCAGCCGCGGGTGCGGTGGGTTTTGACTACGCCGCCGCGCGCCAGCGCGAGGTCGGGCAGGCCCAGTTCAAAGATACGCGGAGTCGCGGCAACAGTCGGCATGGCGATGGAGGGCACGATGCTTCCATTTCACAGCACCGGCGTCAACGCGCCGGAGGTCGATTGTTGCGGAGCCGCCATGCCTTCCGTCACGTAGTCACCACCGTTGGTGGCGCAGCGTTTGGAATCGGCGGGGTTGGCGGATTTCGTGTTCATGGGGGATGGTGTTGATTTTGTGTTGGTTCTAAAGGACGGCACGGCTCCGGTTGAGACAAGGGAGGGACGTGTCATACCTCTGGGCTGTTCGACCCATACGTGTCATAGCCAAGCAGATCCCCGGGCGCTCCGAGGATTCCGGCTTGTTGCGCGACCTGCCCTGGCTACGCTGCAAATTTCATGTCTAAACGTTCCCAGCGCATCGTGCTCAAGTTCGGTTCCGGTATCCTCTCGACCGAAAAGGGCCTCGGCTTGAGCCGCCCGCAGATCGCCCGCCTCGCCCGCGAGGTCGGCGCGCTCGTCCGGGCCGGACACCAGTGCGTCATCGTGTCCAGCGGCGCCGTCGCCGCGGGCCTGGCGGCCCTCGACCTCACGGCCCGCCCCAAGGAACTCGCCGCCAAGCAGGCCTGCGCCGCCGTTGGCCAGTCCCAGTTGATGCACGCCTACGCCAGCGAGTTCGCCAAGCAGGACATCGCCGTCGCCCAGCTGCTGCTGACCCACAACGACCTCGACAGCCGCGTCCGCCACCACAACGCCCGCAACACCCTCGCCCACCTCCTTTCCCGCGGCCATGTCGTCCCCATCATCAACGAGAACGACTCCGTCGCCGTCGAGGAGCTCAACTTCGGCGACAACGACCGCCTCTCCGCCGAGGTCGCCATTCTCATCGACGCCGACCTGCTGATCATCCTCACCAGCGTCGACGGCCTGCAGGACGCCCAGGGCAAGACCGTGCCGCTCGTGCGCGATTTCAGCGAGGTCTCCGGTCTCGTCCGCTCGGACAAGGGCCACGTCTCCACCGGCGGCATGGTCACGAAGCTCCAGGCCGCGCAGCTCGCCGTGAAGGCCGGCATCCCGGTCAACATCGCCAGCGGCCGCAAGGCCGGGCTCGTCTACCAGATCGTCGCCGGGCAGCGCGTCGGGACGCACTTTCCGGCCAAGTAGGCGCCATGGCCGATCTCGCCCAACTCATCGCCCAGCTGGGGCAACAGGCCCGCGCCGCCGCTCGCTCGCTCGCGCTCACTCCGGCCACGCAGATCGACGCCGCGCTCAACGCCATGGCGGACGAACTTGTCTCCGCGCAGACGCAGATGAACTTGCTCAACGCCAACGCCGCCGATGTTGCGGCCGCGCGCGCCAACCATCAGACGCCCGCGCTCCTCGACCGCCTCACGCTTACGCCGGAGCGCATCGCGAAGTGCGCCGACGGCCTGCGCGAGGTCGCCAAGCTCCCCCACCCGCTCGGCGAAGTCCTCCGCGAGTGGACGCAGCCCAATGGCCTGAAATTCGCCAAGGTCCGCGTGCCGCTCGGCGTCATCGGCTTCATCTACGAGTCGCGCCCCAACGTCACGGTCGACGCCGCCGGCCTCTGCCTGAAAAGCGGCAACGCCGTCATCCTCCGCGGCGGCTCTGAGGCACTTCGCTCCAACACCGTCCTCGCCGCCGCCCTCTCGCGTGGCCTGGCCCAGGCCGGCCTGCCGGCCCACGCCGTGCAGCTCGTGCCCGTCACCGACCGCGACACCGTCCGCCTGCTCGGCGAGTCCGTCGGCCTCATCGACCTCCTCATCCCGCGCGGCGGCAAGGGCCTGATCGAGACCGTCGTGAAGTTCGCGCGCATCCCCGTCATCAAGCATTACGACGGCATCTGCGCCGTCTATGTCGACAAGGCCGCCGACCTCACCATGGCGGAGGACATCATCCTCAACGCCAAGGTCTCCCGCCCCGGCGTGTGCAACGCCGCCGAGACGCTGCTCGTCCACCGGGACGTCGCCGCCACCTTCCTCCCGAAGGCCGCCGCCGCCCTGCTTGCCGCCGGCGTAAAACTGCGCGTCGACGAAACCACGCGCACCGCCCTCGGCGCCCTCGTCACTGGTCACTCATCACTCATCACTTCCTCCACCCGCGACGACTACCGCACCGAGTTCCTCGACCTCATCCTCGCGGTGAAGGTCGTGGACGACATCGTCGCCGCCATCGCGCACATCGAGGCCAACGGCTCGCACCACACCGACACGATCGTCACAGCCGACGCCGCCACGGCGGAGCAATTCCTCGCCAGTGTGGACAGCGCCGTCGTGCTCTGGAACGCCTCAACCCGCTTCAACGACGGCCACGAGTTCGGTTTCGGTGCCGAGATCGGCATCAGCACCGACAAGCTCCACGCCCGCGGCCCGATGGGCCTGGCGGAGCTGACGTCGTATAAATACATCATCCGCGGCGACGGGCAGACCCGCGGATAAATCCTTGTCTCACGCAAAGGCGCAAAGTCGCCAAGCGCGACCAGGATCATGGGCCTTTCTTCGCGTCTCTGCGCCTCTGCGTGATAAATTCTGTATCTTGACCGCTTTCCTCTGAAGCCTGATTCTCCCCGGATGCGAGTCTACATCCCCCTCCTGTCCGTCATCCTGCTAGCTCCCCTCGCTTCCGCCACGGAAGCGCCCCTGCCCACCGAGTCCGAGTTGCACGCCATGACGGCGCGCTTCGCCCCGGTCGAGGTCAAGGTCGACACCTCCGCCCTGCCCGCCAACGAGAAGCTCGCCCTCGCTAAGATGGTCGAGGCCGCGAAGATCATGGACGCCCTGTTCTACCGCCAGGTCGCCCCGCTCAACGAAACCTACCTCGCCTCGCTCGTCAGCGACACCTCGCCGCTCGGCCGCGCGCGCCTTCACTTCTTCCATATCAACAAGGGCCCGTGGTCGCGCCTCGATTCGCACCGCATCTTCGTCCCCGGCGTCACCGGCCACAAGCCGCCCGGTGCCAACTTCTACCCGGCCGACACCACCCGCGGGGAGATCGAGGCCTGGATCAAGACCCTGCCCGCCGACCAGCAGACCCAGGCCACCGGCTTCTTCACCACCGTCCGACGCGACGCCGCGGGCAAGTTCATGCTCGTCCCCTACAGCATCGAATACCAGCCCGAGCTCATCGAGGCCGCCCGCCTCCTCCACGAGGCCGCCGCCGCGACGACGCAGCCGACACTGAAGAACTTCCTCACCCTGCGCGCCCGCGCCTTCCTGACGAACGACTATTACGACTCCGACATGGCCTGGATGGAGCTCGACGCCACCATCGAGCCGACCATCGGGCCCTACGAGACCTACGAAGACGAATGGTTCAACTACAAGGCCGCCTTCGAGGCCTTCATCACCCTCACCGACGCCGGCGAGACGGCCAAGCTCAGGCGCTTCAGCGCCGAGTTGCAGGGCCTCGAGGACAAGCTCCCCATCGACCCGAAGTTCCGCCGCGCCCAGCTCGGCGGCCTCTCGCCGATACGCGTGGTCAACGTCGTCTTCAACTCCGGCGACGGCAACCGCGGCGTGCAGACCGCCGCCTTCAACCTGCCGAACGACGAGCGCGTCGTCGCCGCCAAGGGCTCAAAGCGCGTCATGCTGAAAAACTACCAGGAGGCCAAGTTCGCCAACGTCCTTGTGCCGATCTCCAAGCACGCCCTCGCCGCCAAGGACCAGCCGCTCGTGGCCTTCGACCCGTTCTTCACGCACATCCTGATGCACGAGCTCATGCACGGCCTCGGGCCGCAGGAGATCACCGTCGGCGGGCGCAAGACCACCGTCCGCCTCGAACTCAAGGAGCTCAACAGCACGCTCGAGGAGGCCAAGGCCGACATCTCCGGCCTCTGGGCGCTGCAGCAGCTCATGGACAAGGGCGTCCTCGATAAGACGCAGGAGCGCGCGATGTATGTCACCTTCCTCGCCTCGACCTTCCGCACGCTCCGCTTCGGCCTGACCGAGGCGCACGCCAAGGGCATGGCGCTCCAACTCAACTGGCTGCTCGACCAGGGTGCCTTCACGGTCGGCGCGGACGGCCGCTTCGCCGTGGACTTCGCCAAGGTGAAGCCGGGCGTCGCGAGCCTGACGACGGAGATCATGACGCTCCAGGCCACCGGCGACTACGCCCGCGGCAAGGCGCTGATGGAGAAGTTCGTCGTCATTCGCCCCGAGGTGAAGGTGATGCTCGCCCGCCTCAACGACGTGCCGGTCGACATCGAGCCGCACTTCGCGACGGAAATGTGATTTAACCACAACGACTCAGGGGGCGGCCAGCCGGCCCCCTTTTTGTTTGTGATTGGAATGCAGGGCCGCTGCTTGTCGGCGGGCCGCAGCAACACACCCCGCCCTTTCGGGTAGCAGCCTTCGCCAGGCCTACGGCTCCCAAGTCCCACTTCAAAGAGAGGATACTTTGTGCTGTCGTAGCCCCAAAAAAAAGCGCTCCGGCTGTGGAGCGCCTTGAATCTTGCTGGATTCCCACGGCGCGTTGCGCCTCGCGATGACCCGCCTTCGCCGAAGCTTCGGCGCGGCAAGCAATCAAGGGAGATCGGTGGATCCCATGAGATAACGATCACACTCTCTGGCAGCCCCACGGCCTTCGTTGATGGCCCACACGACCAAGCTTTGGCCGCGGCGG
>DAORVZ010000135.1:0-5784 GCA_035434005.1 Lacunisphaera sp. | reverse complement strand
GGCGGCGGATTGGCCGGAGCGCGGGTCCATGCGCATGTCGGCCGGGGCGTCGTTCCGGAAGGCGAAGCCGCGGTCGGCCTCGTCGAGCTGGAAGGAAGAGACGCCGAGATCGAAAAGAATGCCGTTGAACCCTGAGTCGGGCAACGTGGCCAGATCACCGAAATTCAGGTCGACTAGGCGGAAGGTCGCGGGAAACTCCGTGCGCAGGCCCTCGGCGCGGGGCTGGGCGGCGGGATCACGGTCGAGGGCGACGACGCTGGCGCCGGTCGCGAGGATGGCTCGGGTATGGCCGCCACCACCAAAGGTGCAGTCGAGGTGGCACGTGCCCGGGAGCGGCGCGAGGTATTCAACGACCTCGTGCAACATCACGGGTTGGTGCCCCGGGTTCATGGCGCGGGTGAGAAGTTCAAGCGCGGGCGCGGACATGGAGTTTCTTCCACGGGAGGGCGAGCGCGGCCGGCTCACGCAGGGACAGGCGGCGGTTGGCGCAGAAAACAGAAGACAGCTTGGGCAGCGGCTGGGGCCGGATGAGCGTGACGAGTGTTTTCATGGGTTAGAGTCCGATGCGGCGCATCATGTCGCCGAAGTTCTCGCCCGCGGTGCTGCGCTGCATCTCGTTCCAGCGCGCCGGGCTGAGGATGTTGAAGGTGTCGCCCATGCCGCTGAGGATCGCGTCCTTCGCGATGCCGGCGTGGCGCAGGAGGTCGGCGCTGGCGCCGAAGCGGCCCTGCTTGTCGAAGGTGAACGAGAGCGCCTCGGAAAAAATCTTGGCCTTCACGGCCTGCGCGTCGCGGTCCGACAATTTCATTTCCGAAATCTGCGCGAGGAGCTTGTCGACGCGCGCGGGCGGCAGCACGGCGATGTAACCATCGGGATGCGGAATCGCCAGAAACGTCTCCTCGTCCGTGTGCACCCAACGCCACAACGACGGAATCGTAAGACGATTCTTGTCGTCGAGCGTGTGCTCAAAACGGCCGGAATAAACGGTTGTGCGTGATTGCGCCATGGATGGTGTCCGGAGGCCTCATCCCCCAAGACGCCCCATTTCTCCCCATTTACCTCCCCACAAGCAAGTAAAAAGCCGCCCTAAATCGTCAAAACTTGTTCACAAATTGCACACTTGCACAGGTGGACCCACCTGCCCTCGGTCACCCCATAGACTGCCACCTTATGTCCCCTCGTCCTTCGCCACGAAATGGCACCCCTTGCTCACCGGATTCAGCGCGGCGGCATGGACAACCAGCAAGGCGGTCTGCACGGCGTTGCGGAGCTCAATCAACTCCGCCGTGGGCCGGCAATCGCGGTAGAACGCCTGGATATCCTCGCGCAGTTCAAGGAGGATGCGGCGCGCCCGGGCCAGCCGGCGCGGTGAGCGGATGATGCCGGCGTAATTCCACATCGTCGTGCGGATCTGGTTCAAGTCCTGGCTCACCAGCATCGGGTCGGCAGACTTTGCCGGGCTCGCCCACGGCTTGGGCACCGGTTGATGAAACTGCCCGGCGTGCAAATCCGCGACATCGGCACCCGCTGCGGCCCTAGCGCCGACCAGGCACTCGAGTAGCGAGGTGCTTGCGAGACGGTTGGCACCGTGCAGGCCGGTGCAGGCCGTCTCACCGATGGCGTTCAGATGACGGACATTCGTGCGCCCCTGCAGGTCGGTGTGCACCCCTCCGCAGGAGAAATGCGCCGCCGGCACGACCGGGATGCGCTCGCGCGTGATGTCCACCCCACCCTCTAGGCAGCGCTGATAAATCCCCGGGAAACGCTCGCGAATGAACTCCGGTTTCAGGGCGGAAAGGTCGAGGAATACGCACGCCTCGCCCGTCGTGGCGAGGTGCTGCTTGATGGCGCGGGAAACGACATCACGCGGCGCGAGCGAACCAAGCGGATGCACGCCGTCCATGAAACGCCGGCCCGCCGCATCGATGAGCACGGCCCCCTCGCCGCGCAGCGCCTCGGTGATCAGGAACGGTGCCGCGCCGGGCAGGCTCAGGACCGTCGGGTGAAATTGGACGTATTCGAGATCCATCAAGCGCGCGCCCACGCGGTAGGCCATCGCCACCCCGTGTCCGACGCTGCCGGGCTGGTTGGTCGTGTGCAGGAAAATCCCGCCGAGGCCGCCGGTCGCGAGCACGGTCTTCTTGGCGACAAACGCGACGACCTCGCCCGTCGCCGTGTCGAGCGCATAACAGCCGAAACAGGTCAGCGCTTCGTAACGGTCGCGTGCTTCGCTCGAACTGTGCGAGAGCGTGGCCAGGTCAATCGCGGAGAAGCCGCTGCGGCGCACGATGCCGCCGGTCGTGTCCACCTTGCGCGCCAAGGCCGCGAGGATGGCATGGCCGGTGGCGTCCTTGGCGTGGATGATGCGGCGCTCGGTGTGCCCGCCCTCGCGGGCGAGGTCGAGGCTGCCGGCGGCGTCGCGGTCGAACTCCACGTGCAGTTCGTCGAGCAGGAGCTCCTTCACTGCAGCCGGACCCTCGCGGACCAGCTGGTCGATGGCCTCGGCGTTTGCGGTGCCGTCGCTGGCCGCGAGAATGTCCTGCGCCAGCCGGATCGGATCGTGGCTCGTGTCGTAGATGATGCCGCCTTGGGCCCAGTCGCTGTTGGCGCGCAGTGGTTCGCCGAGGGAAAGCAACTCCACCTTGAAACCGGCGCGCGACGCATGCCAGGCGTAGGCGGAGCCGGCGAGACCGGCACCGAGGACGAGGCAGTCCGTGTGGATGATTCTCATCAGCCGTGCAGGTCGAGACTGAGATCGGCTGCCGCCACGGAGTGAGTGAGCGCGCCGATGCTGATGACATCGACCCCGGGCAGCGCGTAATCCCGCAAGGTAGCAAAAGTCACCCCGCCCGAGACCTCCACCCCAGTGCGACCCTGAATGACCGCCACGGCGGCACGCACCTGCGCGGGCGTCATGTTGTCGAGCAGGATGACGTCGGCCCCGGCGCGCAGCGCCTCCCTCACCTCGGCGAGCGATTTGGCCTCGACCTCGATCTTCGCCGTGTGCGGCGCGGCGGCCTGACACAGGCGCACGGCCTTGATCAGCGAGCCGGCGGCCGCGATATGGTTGTCCTTGATGAGCACATGCTCGCCAAGCGAGGAGCGGTGGTTGAAACAGCCGCCGCAGCGCACAGCGTATTTCTCAAGGGCCCGGTAGCCCGGCGTGGTTTTGCGAGTGTCCACGATGCGGACGCCCGTGCCGCGCACGGCGTCGGCGAAGCGCCGGGCCTGCGTCGCGATGCCGCTGAGCCGCTGCAGAAAATTGAGCGCGGTGCGCTCGGCCGTGAGCAGTGAAACCGTCGATCCCGCGACGCGCAGGAGGGCGGCGCCCGTTTTCACGTGGTCGCCGTCTTGTGCGAGCAGCTTCACTTTCAGGGCCGGATCCACGCGGGAGAAGACGGCGGCGGCGACTCCGAGGCCGCAGATGACCAGGTCCTGTTTGGCGTCGATGACAGCGCGGCTGCGGTGGCCCGCCGGGAAGATGGCGCGGCTGGTCAGGTCGCCGAGGCCGGCGTCCTCCTCGAGGGCGAGGTCGATCAGGTGGGCGGTGCGGACGTCGATCATGGGAAATATGTAATATAATACGTTACAAATTATCGGGACGGTCAGCTCTTCGGCGTGAGCTCGAACATGCGCTCGATGCTGCGGGCGGCGCGCTGGCGCAGGCCCTCGTCGAGGGTGATGATCTGGTCGGGCCGCGGGGCGGTCATCGCCTGGAGCACCTTCTCGAGCGAATTGAGTTTCATGTAGGGGCAGAGGCGGCAGCCGCCGATGAAGCGTTTCTCAGGATCCTCCACCTGTAGGCGGCCAACGAGGCCGCACTCGGTCAGCATGAGGAAATACGGCGCCGGCGTGTTCTTGACGTATTTCATCATCGCGCCAGTGCTGCCGACGAAATCGGCGTCCGCGGCCACCTCGGCGGTGCATTCGGGGTGCGCGACGACTTTCAAACCGGGAAACCGGTCGCGCGCGGCGGTGATGTCGGCCGCCGTGAACTGGTCGTGCACGATGCAGGTGCCGTCGGAGGAGATGATCTCCTTGTCCACGCCCCGGCGCTTCAACTCGGCGCGGACGTTGTCCGCCATCAGCCGGTCGGGGACGAAGAGGATGCGCTTCTGTTGGAGTCCGGCGACGATGTCGTAAACATTGCCCGAGGTGACGCAGACGTCGGACTCGGCCTTCACCTCGGCGGTGCTGTTGATGTAACAGACGACGGCCGCGTCCGGGTAGAGCGCCTTCAACCGGCGCACGCCTTCGCCGGTGATGGAGTCGGCGAGCGAGCAGCCGGAGCCGCGATCAGGCACGACCACGGTGGCCGACGGCGAGAGGATCTTCGCCGTCTCGGCCATGAACACGACGCCGGCGAAGACGATCTTCTTCGCCTGCGAGTCGCGCGCCTGCTGGCTGAGGAAGTAAGAGTCACCCTTGAAGTCGCCCACCCCGTAGATGATCTCCGGCTCGACGTAGGAGTGCGTGAGGATGACGGCGTCCTGCTCCCGCTTCAGCCGGTTGATCTCGAGCGTGAGCGGCGCGATGCGCCGGCAGGCCTCATGGTTCCACTGGCGGCCGGGCTCGCAGTCGACGTGCAGCAACGCCTTGAGCAGCCGGTCGGCCTCGGTGTCGATCTCGGTGGGCGTGAAGGTGGTGGCGAAAGTGGTCACGGGAAGGAACATTGATTGGCCAGGGCCGGGAATTGGGCAAATTTTATCAGTGTCATCGCTTGATAGTCAGTCAGTTCGCCAGTCGGCTGGTTCCATCTGGATGACCGATGCTTTGCGCCCGCGGGCCGCGCCCCGTTGGCGGCACGGGCCAAAGCTGTCAGGAGACCCGTGTTCCGGCGGATTGACTTCTTGCCACCCGGTCAGAGCGGACAATTTTTGCAGGGTGGCGTTGCGTTACCTCACCATCGACTTCAACTCCTTCTTCGCCTCGGTGGAGCAGCAGGAGCGCCCTGAACTCAGGGGCACGCCGGTCGGCATCGTGCCGGTGATGGCGGAGACCACGGGTTGCATCGCGGTCAGCATCGAGGCCAAGAAAATGGGCCTGACCCGCAACGCCCGCGTAGCCGACGCCCGCCAGATGTGCCCCGGCATTGTCATTGTCGAGGCCCGGCCCGAGACCTACATCAACTATCACCGGAGGCTGAAGGATGTCATCGCCTCGCTCGTGCCGGACATCGAGGTGCAGTCCATCGACGAGGTCACCGCCCACCTGCACGAGATGCTGGATCGCGCCGGAGCGGAAAACTTGGCCAAGAGTATCAAAGCCAGGATCACCCGCGAGGTCGGTCTCCTGCTCCGCAGCTCCATCGGCATCGCCCCGACCTGGCTGCTGGCGAAGGTCGCCTCCGACATGCAGAAACCCGACGGGCTGGTGATCCTCGATGACGCGGACATCCCCGGGAAACTCCTGCACCTCGCGCCCGGCGACATCGCCGGCATCGGCCCCAACATCCAGCGCCGCCTCGGCGAACACGGCATCACGACGATGGCGCAGCTCTACGCCGCACCCATGGCCGAGATTCGCGGCATCTGGAAAAGTGTCCGGGGCGAGCAGATCTGGCGCCTGCTGCACGGCGAGGACCTCCCCTACTTCGAGCAACAGACCGGGCAGAGCATCGGCCACGGCCACGTGCTGCCGCCGGCCAAGCGCAACCAGGCCGATGCGCTCGCCGTCCTGCACCGCCTGCTGCAGAAGGCGGCGATGCGCCTGCGCCACTCCCGCCTTTACGCCGGCGCCCTGAGCGCCTCGCAACCGGGAAAATCCTGCGGACTTCTCAGCCGC
>DAORVZ010000134.1:0-5809 GCA_035434005.1 Lacunisphaera sp. | reverse complement strand
TCGACCTGTGGAAAGCCAACCTCCTGCCGCTGGTGGGCGTCACCTTCGTGGTTTTCGTCGCCACCGCCGTCCTCGGCATGGTCCCGATCCTGGGTGCGATCGCCAACATCGTGCTCAGCGGCGTGTTTTACGGCGGGCTCTATTACTACTATCTCGGCAAGATGCGCGGCGAGCCGCGCGAGTTCGGCGACGCGTTTGCCGGTTTCTCCAGGGCGTTCGGCCCGCTCGCACTGGCGTCACTGTTCACCGTGTTGCTCACCATGGCCGCCGTGTGCGTGCTCATCGTCCCGTGGGCGGTCGGCATGATGATGGCCGGCCAGCAGCATCACCCCAATCCATTGCTTTTAGTGGGCCTGTTCGTGTGCGTCCTGCCCATCATCTATCTGTCCGTCGGCTGGGCCTTCACCTTTGCCCTCGTGATCGACCAAGGCCTGAGCCCTTGGGCCGCGATGGAGGTGAGCCGGCGCGTCATCGCTCGGCAATGGTTCCGGGTATTCTTCACGGTCCTGCTCGGTGGCATCCTTGCGATGCTCGGCCTCATCGGCCTGATCATCGGCGTGATCTTCACAATCCCCCTCGCGATCGGCGCCCTGCTCTACGCCTACGAAGATCTCTGCAATCCGCCGCCAGCGTCAGGCCAGGGCTGAGCCCTTACTCCTGCCCCGCTCTCCGCGGGCCCCGCTGATCCAGCGACCATTTGCCCGGGCCGAACACGAGCACGAGCAGCGCGGCGAACAGGAACAGGAAAGGCGCCGCACCGAAGAACTTGTCCGGATCGCTGGTGATCGCCATCAGCGCCTCGCGATCCGCCGTGGCGTAGGCCACGAGCATGGTGAAGATCAGCGGCACCGCGACCGGCCGCGCGAACAGCCCGAGGGCGAGCAGCAGACCGCCGCCGCACTCGGTGGCACCGGCCAGCGCCGCGTTGAGCTTCGGCAGCGGGATGTTGAGCGACTCGAAGAAACCTGCGGTGCGGTCGAGGTTCATGAGCTTGCCCCAGCCGGTCTGGGCAAAGGCCACGCCCCAATAAAGGCGGATGACCAGCAGGAGGGGCGACTGGAGCATGGCGGCGAAGCCATC
This sequence comes from Lacunisphaera sp., assembly GCA_035434005.1. GTDB lineage: Bacteria > Verrucomicrobiota > Verrucomicrobiia > Opitutales > Opitutaceae > Lacunisphaera. Next base: position 4,729 of record DAORVZ010000134.1, on the reverse strand, counting down.
GAACTTGGCGAGCAGCGGCCGGAGTTGCATGGCGGTGGGAGGCCCCGCCCGGCGGTTTATTCCCGCCGGGTCCAATACCCCGGAGCGGTTTGCTCCGGCTTGATCGGAATGTAGGAGCCTGCTCGCAGGCGATTCTGCGGTTGATCCGGTGGTGGGCGTTCCGAATCGCCTGCAAGCAGGCTCCTACAGAAAACAAAGGGAAACAGTGGCATGGCGGATTTGGCCCAATGCCCCGGAGCTTGCTCCGGGCATCTTTACTCCCGCCGGCACAGCCAGCGCAGTTCCATCCAGGTGCGGAACCAACCCTGCACACGCGCGGCCCAGTCCTGGCGGGACTTTTTTGCGCGCGGGATGCCGACGGCGAGCGCCTGCTCAAGCGTCCGGCCGGCGCGCAGGGCGACCAGAATACGGTAGGCGGCGGGATCCAGGCGCTTGAAATAGATCTTCCCGTCCAACCGGTGCACGGCGACATGGGTGCGCTCGCGCGCCGGCAATTTGGTCTTCCGTTCCTGTCGCCGGCGCAATTCCGTCGGCGCATTGCTGGCGTCGCCGCGCAACAGCTCCGCCTCGCGCTGCTTCACCGCCAAGACGAAATCATCCACAGGATATTCCAGCCGCAACAGCTGGAGGTAAGGTTGCAGGGCGAGCCTCAGTTTTCCCTGCCGCGTCGCCGGCAGCCCGAGCAGGTCGGCGGCGGTGAAGATCGGCTGCGATGCCGTGTCGAACACCTCCACCCTCGCCCACTCAAAGCGGGCAAGGTCGCGGCACAACGCGGTGTGCGGTTTCGTGTAGCGTGGCTGCTCGCGGATGAATTTCGCCAGGCGCGACGGCAGGTTGCGGAGCGTGTAGGAGGCGGACGGGTAACGGACGAGGTAGGCCTCGGCGAGGCGGATGAACTTCTTGTCGCCGAGCACCGCGCGCAGGCCGGGGCAGTCGTCATAGAGACTGTCGAGCACGCGGAACCAATACATGCGGTTGTAGATCTCGAGCCGCTCGAAGGAGGTGAGCCGGTCGTTGGGCTTGGCGATCTGCGCGGCCACGGCGCTCGTTGGCCGACCGTCGCTCCAGCGCCGCTGCATGCGGCTGTCGCCAGTCAGCGGCCGCGAGACCACGCGCCACATGGCGCGCTGGAGGTCGGCGAGGTCGGCGGTGGAGGCGACCTGGGACGGGGCGAAACGGGCAGGGCCGGATCGCCGTGCCAGCCGTTTCCTTATCGCAGTCTTCTTCATGTTCGCGGCGCGCCCAGCGGTCGCGCCCTACCTTTGGGAACAGGAATATTCGCCGCGCGGGCCTGCGCGATGTAGGCATGGGCCTTCAGCGCCTCGTCGTGAACCTCCTCGAACGAAGGGATCTTGTCGTCCCACTCGAGCAGCGTGGCGGTGACGCCGCAGAGCTTCGTGGCGTGGGCGTAGAGTTTCCACACCGGGTCGAGCACCGGGTGGTCGTGCGTATCGAGGATGTATTTCTCGAACTTCGTGTGTCCCGCGATGTGCATCTGGGCGACGCGGTGGTGCGGGACCTGATCAATGTAATCGTAGGGATTGAAACCGTGGTTCTGCGCCGAGACGTAGATATTGTTCACGTCGAGGAGGATTCCGCAGTCGGCACGCTCGACGACCTCGGTGAGGAATTCCCACTCGGTCATCTCCGAGACGTGAAACTCGGTGTAGGAACTCACGTTCTCCACCGCGATCGGGATCTCGAGGTAGTCGCGGACCATGCGGATGTTTGCCGCTGTTTTTTTCGCCGCGGCCTTCGTGTAAGGCATAGGCAGCAGGTCGTGGGAATAGGAGCCGTCCACGCTGCCCCAGCAAAGGTGGTCGGAGAGCCACGGCGTCTTCGTGCGCTGCGTGAGCGCCTTGAGGCGGCGGAGATGCTCCTTGTTCGGGCCGTCGGCCGCGCCGAAATACAGGGCGACGCCGTGCTGCACGACGCGGTATTGGGCGAGGATCCGGTCGAGCACCTCGAGTGGGCGACCGCCATCGACCATGAAATTCTCGGAGATGATCTCGAACCAGTCGACCGTGGGCTTCCGGCTCAGGATGTGGTCGTAGTGCGGGATGCGCAGGCCGATGCCGATGCCGTAGTCGGTGTAGCCGTTGAATGGGTTGGCGGGCATGGGACGAAGGGGGCGGTCTGTGACCGCCGGACGGCACTCATGGAACGCAGCTACAAGGAATGCTCAATGCAAGAAAGGGAGACAGGGCGCGGTGCCCTGCCTCCCGTGTGAATTCTTTGGGCGGACCGCACGGATCCGCCACCTGAACGGGCTTACTTCTTTTCCGGCTTGGCCTCGTCCTTGCCCTTCTCGGCGTGGGCCGCGCTGCAGCCGCCCTTGCCCTTACAGGAGTTCTTGCCCTTGCAGCCGTTGTCGCTGGAGCCGCAGCCACCCTTGCCCTTGCACTCGTTCTGGCCCTTGCAAGATGCCTTGCAGCTGTCCTTGCCCTTGCAGCTGTCCTTGCCTTTGCAGCCATCCTTGCCGTCCTTGGCCTTGCAGCCGTCTTTGCCTTTACAGCTGTCCTTGCTCTTCTCGGTGGAGGGCGCGGTGGCGCCGGCATCGGCACCGTAGGACTTGGCGGCGAGCGCGCCCATATAGAGTCCCGCGATGGCCGCGGCCGTGATGATCGTCTTGTAGGATTTATTCATGATACTGGATTGGGGGTTTGGGTTCCTCCCGCCTGCGTGGCGTGAGGTTCGCAGTCACTGGCTGCTGTCGGATAGGAGAGCCGGATGGCGGGCCTTATTCCAGAAAATCATGCGGCTTGTCGACCAAGCGGCATCCCTTTGCGACGAAACACCCCCGCTTTCGGCCCAATTCGCGGTTGCGCGGGGTGCTCCCTCGCCGGCATCAGCCTCCCGACCAAGGCAGCTTCGTCATGAAGGCCGGGAAGATCTGCAAGCAGCAGGCTGGGGAGTGCGGCGACATGTCGCCGCTTTCAAAGCGGCCTCGCGAGGCCGCACTCCTCATATCACGCGGTCAATCAGTCCTTCACCCTTCCCGAAGCGCCGGAGGTTTTCGAGAAACTGTCTGGCGAGCTTCACATCCTGGTCGCCGGTGCCGCCCCCGAGGTGGCAGGTGATGAAACAGTTCGGCGCGCTCCACAGCGGATGCGCCGGGGGCAGTGGCTCGGGCTCCATCACGTCGAGATAGGCGGCGTTGAGGTGGCCGGACTTGAGCGACGCGATGAGGGCGTCCTGATCCACCGTCGTGCCGCGGCCGACATTGTAGAAACGCGCACCCGGCTTCATGGCGGCAAAGCGCGCCGGGTTCATGAGCTGATGCGTGGCGGTTGAATCCGGCAGCAGGTTGATGACGTGGTCGGCCCCGCCGAGCGCGGCGGACAGGCCGGCATCGGTGACAACCTTGACGCCCTCATCGCCACGCGGCGTGCGACGATAGGCCGTGACCTTGCAGCCGAAAGGCGCGAGCAGTTCCGCCATGCGCCGGGCGATGGTGCCGAAGCCGAGCAGCAGCACACTCTGGCCGGTCAGCACCGTGGCAGTGAAGCGGTCTTCAAGGTAACGCCACTCGCGCGGGCCGTCCTGGTTGCGGAGCTGGGCCGGCAGGTTGCGGGCCAGCGCGAGCATGGCGGCGAGCATCTGCTGCGCGCAGGGATCGGCGAAGACTTGCGACGAATTCGTCACGAGTGTGCCGCGGCCGGTCATGGCCGCGCGGAAGTCCGGCGTGTCGTAACGCGTGTAGCCCGCGGTGCTCAGCGCCACCCAGCGCAGGCGCGTCAGGCGCACGACGTCACCCACATCGGGTTGGCCGAAGGCGATGTCCGCCTCGTTCATCGACGGGTCGGAAGCGCCCGCCGCAAGCACGGAGGCCGATGACTTGGGCGAATGGATGAGCCGGTGGCCGGCGGCGGCGAGTCCTTGCTTGAAGACTTCGAGGGCCTCTGGGCGGAAGCCGTGGTTGGTCCAGATCGTTTTGCTCATGCGTCCGCCACCGTCAGTCGCCCGCCCCGTCGCGGCAAAACAAAAAGCCTCCGCACGGGCGCCGTGGCGCGACTCGATTGGGTGGAAGGTTGACGGCGCCGCTGGCGCGCGTTTGCGTCGGGCCCGATGATATCCGCCGTGGCGCGCCCTGTTTGGATTTCCCTCCTCCTGCTGTCGGCGCCCCTCATGCTCGCCGCTGGCGGCGCGGCCCCGCCGACGGGCGTCTTTCATCCGGAAGCCGGCCGGCCGGTGGCCCGTGATTACCGTCCGACGGAGTATCGCGGTCACCCGCAGGTCTTCGGCCTGATCCAGGGGCCGCAGGGCTTCCTCTATTTCGCCAATCAGGAAGGCATCATCGAGTTCGACGGCGCGCGCTGGACGCACCACGCGATGCCCTCGGCGCAGGTCTATGAACTGGCCGCTGGCGCCGACGACCGCATCTGGGCGGGCGGCAACGACGAACTCGGCTACTTCACGGCCGAACCCGGCGGCGGCCGCACCTACCACTCGATCCGCGATCTGCTGCCCGCCGCCGCCAAGCCGTGGGATCGCACCACCAGCGTGCTGGTCCGTCCCGACGGCGTTTACTTCAGCGGTTCGCGCGGCTTCGCCAGGCTGCGCGACGGTCAGTTCAAGTTCTGGCCCACCCTCGGCACCAAGCGCGCGACTCTCCACCTCGTCGGCGGCGAGGTGGCCGGACACATCGCGGGCGAAGGCCTGTTCCGGCTCGGCGCCGATACGCTCACCCCCTGGCCCGGCATGGAGACTCTCAAGGCACCGGGCCGAT
>DAORVZ010000133.1:0-5813 GCA_035434005.1 Lacunisphaera sp. | reverse complement strand
CTCGGTCTGTTCTGGAAACGGCTCGGCGACACAAAATCCTTCGCCGGCAACACGGCGGCCACGGCGCTGTTTGTCGGCGCGTGGGGCTGGTTCCTCTACCAGGGCGTGATCGACCCGCTCGGCGGCATCAACTCGCTCTGGCCGATCTTCGGCGTAGCCAACCAGCTGCTGGCGGTCATCGCCTTCTCCCTCGGCACGACCGTGCTCATCAAGATGGGCCGCCAGCGCTATGCGTGGGTCACGCTCGCGCCGCTGGTCTGGCTGCTCTCGGTGACGATGACGGCCGGCTGGATGAAGATCTTCAGCCCGGCCCCGATCGGTTTCCTCGCCATCGCGCGCGGTCTTGAGGCCAAAATCGCGGCGGGCGGCACCCCGACCGAGCTGGCGACGTGGAAATCGCAGGTGCTGAACAATCATATCGATGTGGCCGTGACCGGCGCGTTCATGGTGCTGGTGCTCATCATCGTGGTGGCCAGTGCGCGGGTGTGGTGGCAGCTGCTGGCCGGGAAACGCCCGGCCGACCTGCATGAGGAGCCCTACGTGGCGCTGCCGGCGACGGAAGCGGTGAAGTAGGGTAAACGGTGGCGGCCGTTGTCTTGGTGGGAGGGGTTTTATACCCCGACGGGATGGAGGCCGCCTTCGTTGTCGGGACGTAAAGTCCCTCCCACTCCAAGCCACAGAGCCCTTGCCCGGAGGCATGAAAATTGCACGCTGACGGGATGCATCCGTCCGTCCTCGCTGCCTTCGCCGTCGCCCTGGCCATTGCCGTGGCGCTGCCCGGCCCGGGGATCTTCGCGGTGGTCTCCTGCGCCCTCGGCCGTGGGTTGCGCGACGCACTGGCGCTGATCGGCGGCATCATCCTCGGCGATCTGATCTATTTCTACTGCGCCGTGCTCGGCATGGCGGCACTGGCGCGATCGATGGGCGAGTTCTTCATCGTGGTGAAGTTCGCCGGCGCGGCGTATCTTGTCTGGCTGGGCATTCGGCTCTGGCGGGAGAAGCCGGCGGATACCGCCGCCGTGGACCGGCCGGAGGCTGTGTCTCGCGACTACCGGCGCAGCCTGCTCGCGGGCTTCATGGTCACCATCAGCAACCCCAAGACCATCGCGTTCTACGCCGGGCTTCTGCCGACGTTCATCGACCTGGAGAAACTTTCCGCCGGCGACGCGCTGGCGATGGGGGGCATCGTGATCCTGATCGTGGGCCTGATTCCCGCCGTCTATGCGGTGGCGGCCGCGGGCAGCCGGCGCTTTTTCCACAGCCCGACGCGGATGCGGCTCATGAACCGCGCCGCCGGCACGATGCTGATAGGCTCCGGGGTGACGGTGGCCGCGCAATAACCACCGATGCGCATCGCGGTCATCGCCGACACGCACGACCGGTATCCGCCGGGCCTGCCGGCGCGGCTCGCGGGGGCCGACGAGATCTGGCACCTCGGTGACGTGTGCGACCCGGACACGCTCGTGGAATTCCAGAACCTCGGGAAACCACTGCACGTGGTGCTGGGCAACAACGAGTGGCACAATTTCTGGCCGCTGGAGCTGCGGATCGAGCGCGAGGGCGTGAAGTGTTTCCTCACCCACATCCCGCCGTCCCGTGCGCCGGCCGGCGTGAACCTCGTGCTGCACGGGCACACGCACGTGCCGCGCGACGAGACCGACGCGCGCGGCGTGCGGTGGCTGAACCCCGGCTGCATCACGCGGCCGAACCGCGGCGCCCGGGCGAGCTTCGGCTGGCTGACGCTGATCAAGGGCGCGTCCCTGGACTGGCGGCTGGAGCCGCTGTGAAGGCGAAACAGAGGGATTTTTTAGCACAGAGGCCGCAGAGGACACCGAGTTCTCCGGATGAAGTCAGATGGTTGGTCAATCCCAGACCCTCCGTGTTCTCTGTGCGCTCTGTGGTGAAAAGATATTTCCGGATGAATACGGCTCCGGTCAGATCCGCTAAATTGGCGCGCGCTGCCGCAGGGTTTCTGCGCTGCGGCGCGACGCGAGCACGCCCCACCACAACCGCGCTCAATTCACGCCAGACACCGAGACCGGCGCTTTCCGCCAGGCAAAGTTGCCGACCTTCACGGCTTCGGGGGGCTCGATGCCGGCGATCAAGACGCCCGTGGAAGTGAGGACGCAGGGAACCCCGGCCTGGCGGCCGGCACGGCCCTGCTCCTGCAGGCGGGGCTTGGTGGCTTTGCCATCTTTGCCGATGGTGCTGATCGTGACCTGGCCTTCGGGAGTGATGACGACGAGGCTGTTGCCGGCGGCTTTGCCGGTGGAGTAGGAGCCGGCAACCACCTGAAAAATGGTGGCGCTCTCGCTGGCGGAAGTGACGAGGGTGAAGCCCGCCGGCTTGTCACTCAGGCGGCGCTGGGGCAGGCCGAAATGGAGGCCGACCGCGATGAGCACGAGGGCGGCGGCGAAAAGCCCCGCGGCTTCGACGACGGTGCGCAGGGCGCCCGGCGATTTTCCGGTGGTGGCGCCGGGGCGGGCGGCGGGGGTGCCGGGGCTGCTGGCCGCGAGGAAGGGCGGGAGCCCGGCGATGTCCGCCGGTTGCCCGATCGGCCAAAAATCGTCGAAGAGCGACATGCTCTTGTGCATGCGCAGGCCGCCCTGGTGGACGCCGATGCGCCAGCCCTTGTCGCCGCGTTGCACGATGATGCCGGGCTCGGCCTTGGTGCTGGAGAGGTCGAGCTGGAGGAGATTGCCGGCCAGCCGGATGACTTCCTCGACCGGGTGCGTGCCGTGCTCGAGCTTGTCACTCGCGGTGCCGACGGCGGAGGCGTCGGCCTTGAGCTGAACCAGGGTGATGCGGTAGGTGGCGCTCATTTCTCGATGATGAACACCAGTGAGTTGGTGGAGCCGAGCTGCAGGTTGCCGGTGGCGAGGTTGCCATCGTCAATCTGCTTGTCCACGGCCTCGAGTTGGTCGAGGTCGTCCATGATGGGGTAGCCGGATTCGGCCTGGATGATCAGGGCGGCCTTGGCCGGGATGCCATCAGCGGGGACATCAAAGTTCCACCTGTAGACGCCGCCGATGGGGGTGCGTTGGGTGAAGTTGCCCGGCAGCTGGCCGACGACCTGGGGCGGGACAACCTGCGGGTCGCCGTTATCGGGATAGCGGCCATTCTGCAGGCTGTAAGTGATGAAAACCGTCGAGAACGTGCGCAGGTCGTTGACGACGCTGGCCGCCCGGGAGCGCAAGGTGATCAGGCGGTAGGCGGGCAGGGCGGCCGCCGCAAGCAGGCCAATAATGACGACCACCACCATGATCTCCACCAAGGTGAATGCCCTAGAACGGCGGCGCGGCAACGGAATGATGGACGAATCTGGCGGCATTCAGGAATTAAGCGGGCACAGCCTACTAGTATTTATGAGGCGTGCAAGCATTCAGGTAAAATGCGGCCCGGTTGAAGAGCGATATTTTAGGTTTTTTAGTTCCGGCGCATAAGATCCGCGAGCGGTAGCGGAAGCATGGCGGAGCCGGGGGAGAACTGTCGGCTGGCGTCGGCGCGCGGCTCCTTGTAGCCCGGGGGCTGCCGTGAGCACCACCCAGCAGGAATTCCTCGAAACCCGGATCGAAGTCCAGCCCGACCTGGTGTTCGTCCGCAGCCTGCGCGCCCGGCATTACCGGCTGACCCTGCGCAAGGACGGGGTGGCCGTGGCCACGGTGCCCGCCCGGGGTTCGGAGCGGGAAGCGCGCGCCTTTGTCGAGCAACAGCGCGGCTGGTTGGAGCGCGCCCGGGCGCGCCACGCCCGGAAGCCGCGTGTGGCCGCGTGCTGGGCCATCGGCACCGCCGTGCTGTGGCGCGGGGAGCTGGCGGAGATCCGGCGGGCGAGCGAAGGCGAGCGGTGCGCGATTTGTGTGGCGGCGGATGTTTTTCGCGTGCGGTCGTTCGACGGCGATCTGCGGCCGGCGTTGGAGGCACAGTTTGCCCGCCGGGCAAAGATCGAGCTGCCGGCGCGCGCCTGGGAACTGGCGGCCGAGACCGGCGTGGACATGAAACAGGTGACGGTGCGCAACCAGCGCTCGCGCTGGGGCTCGTGCTCGGCGCGGGGCACGATCTCACTCAACTGGCGGCTGGTGCAGACGCCGGACAGCGTGCGCGACTACATCATCTACCACGAGCTGATGCACCGGCGGGAGATGAACCACTCCGCGCGCTTCTGGGCGCGGGTGGAGGAGGTCTGCCCGGGGTGGCGCGAGGCCGAGCGCTGGCTCAAGGACCACGGCAGCCTGCTCGGGTTGTGAACCGGCAGGAACTGGCGAGGGCCGGCTTCCCGGCCGATCGGTTACCGGATTGCCAGCAGCTCGAGCTCGAAGACCAGCGTGGCCTTGGGCGGGATCGAACCCTTGCCCGTCGTGCCGTAACCCAGCCACCAGGGGATGATGAGCGTGCGTTGCTCGCCCACCTTCATGGCGGAGAGGGCCTCGTCCCAGCCCGGGATGACGCTGCCGGTGCCGACGCGGAAGACATAGGGCTCGCCGCGGTCGCGCGAGCTGTCGAATTTCGTGCCGTCGAGCAGGTAGCCGTCGTAATGCACGACGACCTCGCTGCCGGTGGCCGCAGTGGGGCCTTGGCCCGGGCGCCGCAGGATGTAGCGCAGCCCGGAGGGATTCCGGTGTGCCTGGTCATAGCGGGCGCGGAGGATGGCCGCATCGGTCTCGCTGAGCTGCGGCTGCTCCATGGCCTGCCGCATGTATTTGTTGGTCGGCTCGCCGGGATTGGCGCGGCGGAAGATGCCGGTGCGCGCCTGCCAGGCGATGAAGGCGAGGATGAAACCGAGGATGAGCAGGATGCCGAACTGACGCATGGGATTATTTTTTTGCCAGCAGGTCGAGGGCGGTGGCGGTGAGGGCGGTGACGCCGGTCTTGATCGTGGGTTCGGGCAGAGGGGCGAACTTGCTGGAGTGGAGCGAGGGCAGGGGCTCGCCGGTGCGCCGGCTCTCGGCCACGAGCGCGGGGTCCACGGCACCGACGCGGAAGAGGCAGATCGGCACCTTCTCGACGGTGCGGCCGAATTGGCTGAAGTCCTCGCCGCCCATCTCGGGGTCGATGGCCGTCACGTTGTCCGCGCCGAGCCAGTTGACGAGGGCGCCGCGCACCCGGCGGGTGAGGGCGGGGTCGTTGTAGGTGGCGGGGGTGAACTCGTCCTCCTTGATGCTGATCACGGGCATCAAGTCGTCGGGCAAGCCGGCGGCGATCGCCTCGCCGCGGCAGATGCGGCGGATGGCGGCGATGGTGTGCTGGCGGACGTTGTCGGAGTAGGAGCGGAGTGTGAGCTGCAGTTTCACCTCGTTGGGGATAATGTTGTGCTTGGTGCCGCCGTGGATCGAGCCGACGGTCACGACGGCGGGTTCCACGGGCCGCGTCTCGCGGCTGACGATGGTCTGCAGGGTGAGCACGATGCGCGCGGCCAGCACGACGGGGTCGATGGTGGCGTGCGGGTAGGCGCCGTGGCCGCCGCGGCCGCGGACGGTGATGTCCACCGAGTCCACGTTGGCCATCACGTAGCCCTCGAGGATGCCGACCGTGCCGGCGGGCAGGGTGGCGCTGTCGTGCACGGCGACGACGTAGTCGGGCCGGGGGAACTTCCGGTAAAGCCCTGCCGCGAGCATCGCGCGGGCGCCGACGCCGATCTCCTCGGCGGGCTGGCCGATGAATACCGCCGTGCCGGACCACCGGTCCTTCATCGCCACCAGCATCCGGGCCGTGCCGGTGAAGATGGTCATGTGGATGTCGTGGCCACAGGCGTGCATGACGCCGACCTCCTGGCCGGCAAGGTTGGTGACGCGGGTAGTGCTGGCGTAGGGCAGGCC
>DAORVZ010000132.1:0-5820 GCA_035434005.1 Lacunisphaera sp. | reverse complement strand
CGCACCGAGCCAAGCGAGCCGGCCACAGGGGCGGCGGGGCGCTTGAGGGGATTGTGCGGGAAGTATGTCATGGTGTTATTGTATACGGCTTGGTCAGAGCCGGCTTAAGCAGAGAACCCGTAAGACCCGGGTTTGTTCCAAAAAAATACCGGAAACAGGCAGGCCCGCCCGGTGGGTGGCGGGCGGACGCGCCGGATTTGATCCGGGTCAGGCCACTTGGCGCTGCCGGTCGATCGGGCGGGCGTGTGCCGGCCGGTTCTTCGGCACCATGATGGTGAGCACGCCCCGGGTGAGGGAGGCCTGCGTGGCTTCGAAATTAAAACCCAGCCCCAGCCGCAACTTGAGCTGGTAGTCGCGCTGCACCTTTTCCAGATGGAGGGCCGGCCAGTTGGCGCGGAGGTGGGTCGTCTTGCGGGCGGTCACGATGAGATCGGGGCCGCGCGCGACCAGCTCCACGCCGTGGGCGTCCACCCCGGGGACGTAGAGCGTGAGTGTCAGCGCGGTGGGCAGCTCCGTGCAGTCGTAGTGTGGCGTCCGGTAGTCTGGCGCGGGGCGCGCGCCGGGCAAACGGGGGGCAGTGATGGGATGAATGATGGCAGGCATGGGGGTTCCTTTCTCGTCGGGTGATACCGCCGGGACTCCTGGGAGCTGAAAGAAAAACCGGATTACGGTTTGATCAGCGGAGGCAGTCCTGGCCGGTGGGTCGTTTCAGCCAATTGGAGGCGACCGAACACATCGGGGCGCAACCCATCGGCAGACCGGCCTTCGTAATCGAAGTGTCGGCCTGCAGGCGGCGCTGATGTTGGGAGACGGTCGTCATGGACTGAAGGGTGGGGCCAAGATGCACATCTGGCGCGGGCCGCCAACGAAAAATCAGGGCTATGACGCTACAGCCCCCGCGCTTGCACGGACAGGCTGTGCGGGTAGTCTGGGGCCATGAAACCGATGACGGATGCGAAAACGACGGTGGCGGAGCTGCGGGAACGGGTGCTGGCCTTCGTGCACGAGCGCGACTGGGAGCAGTTCCACTCGCCGAAGAACCTCAGCATGGCGCTGGCCGCCGAGTCGGGCGAGCTGATGGAGCATTTCCTCTGGGCCGAGTCCAAGGCCTCGCTCGACGTCGCCCGCGACCCGAAGAAACGCCCGGCGATCGAGGCCGAGATCGCCGACGTCGTCATCTACGCGCTGGAGTTCGCCAACATTTGCGGCATCGACCTCGCCGCCGCGATCGAGGCGAAGATGGCGGCCAACGCGAAGAAGTATCCCGTCGAGAAGGCCAAGGGGCGGTCGGACAAATACACCGAACTTTAGGGCGGCCAGGTAGCGGGGAAATGTCGTTTTCCAAACCGTTTTAACCACTGATGGATTCATCAATGGATGAATCCTTGATGCTGCGCTCCGGCTAATCACCTTCACCATGGGTTTCGGGGGCCGGCTAATCGCCGGCAAGTTTCGCCTTTGGCGAAACTCATTGGTGGTTAACCCGGATTGGAAATCGCCGGGATGCGCGGGCCGCTGTGGCAGGCGCAGCCGGGGGCGCACGCCGCCACCGGCGCACTTGGGGTCGCTGCCGGGGGCTTGGCGCCGACGCCCATCAGGCCGAAGCCGCCGGAGATGATGCGCCGGACCGGCTCGCCGGTGTCGGGGTGCCGCGCCAGCGGGGCGTCCTTCATGCTCTGCACCACTTCGAAGCGCTGCGGTGCCTCGCCAGGCTGCCGGGGGATGGTTTCGTAGACGTAGGTGGCCATGGCGAGTGAAAGTGAGAGGGAAAGTGAAAGTGGGGGGAAATCAAGCGTGGCATCCAGAGGGCTTGTCCACTTTCACTCTCACTTTCACTTTTTCCCCCTCCCATGCGAACCACCGCGACCCTTGAACGTTACTACGTGCTCCCATGCTGTCTGTTGCTGCTCAACCTGTGCAACGAGATCATCGCCTACAAGGCGCGGTTGATAGACGATGGCCTGCTGCGCACGCTTTTCATCATGGGTTTCGTGCTCTTCGGCGCCTCGTTGGTCGCCTTCGCCATCGCGCCGGGCCTCATCTGGACGGTGCAGTCGCTGCGCCGCACCAGCCGCTCCAACGCCGGCCAGGTCGGCGAGGGATTCTTCCTGCTCGGCCTCGGCGCCCTGATCTTCTGGCTCTACTACCGGAACTACCTGATGGGCACCGAACACATCCTGCCGGCGGCGTGGCGGAACGGGCTGCTGCATTAAGGTGGAACCCGGCCTCCGGACGGGTTTTCAGGATTTGCGAATGAAGCCAGGGTCACTTGCGCACGTCTCAGCCAACCCGTCCGGAGGCCGGGTTCCACTTTGGCTACCAGACGGAGCGTATATCAGCGGGACTCTTCCCCTGTTCCCGCAGCGTGCGCAGGGCGAGGGCGTCGTGGCGCTTGGCGAGGCGCACGCCTTTCTCGTCAGTGACGAGGGGACAGTGATAAAAAGCCGGCGCCGTCAGTCCGAGGGCGCGGAACAGCAGCAGCTGACGGAAGGTGGATTTGATCAGGTCGGCGCCGCGCACGACCTCGGTGATGCCCATTGCCGCGTCGTCCACGACGCAGGCGAGCTGATAGCTCGGGGCGTCGTCCTTGCGCCAAACCAGGAAGTCGCCGAAGTCGCGGCCGGCGGTCGCGCGTTGCTCGCCGAAATGGCCGTCGCGGAAAACCAGGATTTCGCCGTCGGGCACGCGGAAGCGCCAGTTGACGCCGTCGCGAGGCGACGGCGAGGGAGGAGGCAGGAGGTGGGAGGCCGGAGAGAGATTTTCACGGCGGCAGGTGCCGGGGTAGAGCGGCTCGTCGTCGGGTTGAAGGGGCGGATTGTCCGGAGATGAGGTGGTGGGGCGTGACGGCTCGCCCTGCCGCGGCGCACCGGGCCGGTGCGCCCGGCCTGTTTCGTCGATCGGGGAAGACTCATGCGGGGCACCGAGTGCCATTTGCACATCTTTTCGGGAACACGTGCACGGATAGATGAGACCGGCGGCGTGCAGCCGGGCCAGGGCCGCGCGGTAGAGCGGAATGCGGCTGCTTTGCGTGACCATGGACTCCGTCCAATCGAGGCCGAACCAGCGCAGGTCCTCGATCATGGCGGTCACGAACTCTGGCCGGCAGCGGGCGGTGTCGAGGTCGTCGTTGCGCAGGAGCAGCGTGCCGCCGACGGCGCGGGCGCGTTCCTGGACAGTCCAGAAGGTCCGGGCATGGCCGAGATGGAGCAGGCCGGTCGGTGACGGTGCGAGCCGGCCGATGTAATTGGGTTCAGTATTTTTCACCGCTACTTTTCGCTACTCTGCGCTAATTCGGACCAAGGCCAAATTATTAGCGTGAATTAGCACAAATTAGCGGTTCAAAGAAGTCATGTCCAAGCTCCTCTGCGTCTATTGTGCCTCCAGCGACCGACTCGATCCGAAATATGCCGCGGCCGCCGAGGAGCTGGGGCGCGAGCTCGTTGCCCGCGGCTGGGGGCTGGTTTACGGCGGCGGCAAGACCGGTCTGATGGGGGCGGTGGCGCGCGGCACCAAGGCGGCGGGCGGGCGCGTTGTCGGTGTCATCCCCGAGTTCATGAAGGCGCGCGAGCTGGCCTTTGACGAGGCCGACGAGCTGTTGACGGTGGTGACGATGCGCGAGCGCAAACTGCTGATGGAGGCGCGTGCCGATGCCTTTGTGGCGCTGCCGGGAGGCTTCGGCACCTTGGAGGAGATCATGGAGATCCTGACGCTGCGGCAGCTCGATGTGGTGCGGAAGCCCTGCGTGTTCTTCAACCAGGACGGATTCTACGATCCGCTGCTACAGCTGTTCGACCGGATGCTGGCGGAGAAGTTCTTCAAGCCGTCGAACATGGGCCTGTTTCGCGTGGCGGCGAGCGTGCCCGAGATCTTCACGCAGATCGATGCGGCCGCCAATGCGTCGGCGGAGTCGAAGTGGTTTGAGACGAGGTGAGACGTCTGGATGCCTTGTGGGAGCGAGCTTGCTCGCGACAGATCACGGCAATTCGGCCAACCAAACTGGTTCGGGCAGCCCCTGATCTAGGTAACCGGCGAACCAATCCATATCTTCCTGACGACAGAAATACCAAGGCCATCGTGGCTTTGGTGGAAGCAAACCCGATTTGCAAGGATTGAGGAAGATATAGAGGAAAAGAGGAAGCGGATCTTCCTCAGGTCGCAGACGATGTTCAAAGTAGCCGTTCTGCCATCGCAGGCCGCCCGACTTCAGTCCGGTGATGGATTTTGATTTCAATCGGGCGATGGCTCGGCCGAGAGTCAATTTCTCGCCGAGTTGGAAAGCAAATGGACGTGGTCGGGCATGATTACCGCGCGTCGCATATTCCAGACGTATTCAGTCACCATCTGTTGGATTTCAGCGATGATGCCTGGTGCAACCGCTTCGGATGCCAGTCCCTCGCGCCTATGATCTGTGCAGAAGGTTACGAAATATTCCGTGCCGCCATGTGAATGCCGGCCATGCCGGAGTGCTCGGTAGCCTTTGTCGGGACCGAGAGCCATGAAGTCGCGACCGAAGTCGCTCCCACCGGTTGATACCCCTACCGATACAACCGGATCAGATCCTCCGAGCGGACCCATCCGGACTGGCCGCCGGCGAAACCGAGTTTCGTCCAGCCGAGGAAGGTTTTCTCGGCGAGGGCGATGGATCCGGCGGAGAGTGGCGTGGTCTTCTGCGTGGTGTCGGCGTGGGTCGGGATGCTGCGCAGCGTGGTGGCCTGCCAGACGAGCACCGCCTCGGGATCCGCGAGCGGGCCGTAGGTGTGCAGGCTGAGCGTGGCGGCGGCGGCGAGCAGGATGGCCAGCAACATCGTGACCAGCGCCGTGGGGCGCGCCCAGCTCCCAATGCGGGCATAACCCTTCAGCAGTAGGACAATGAGGGCGGCGGCAATGAGCAGGGCGGCGCCGACGAGCACGAGCTGCCATTCGCCGGGGGAGGCCCAGCGTGCGAGTTCGTGACGACCCTCGGCGCGGGAAAATTCCACCAACTCGGGCGGTGCCATGCCGGAGCGCTGCAGGCCGAGCGCGAGATCCCAGCGGGTCGTGTCGGAACGGGCGTTGAGCAGGAAGGCGCTCGTCCAGTGTCCGGTGGCCTCGGCCCAGCGGTCCTGCTGGGCGAGGGCGAGACCGAGGTTGTGGCGGACGGTCCAGTCGGCCGGGGCGGCGGTCACCGCGGTGCGCCAGCCGGCCTCGGCTGCGGGGAAGTCGGCCGCCTTGTAACGATCGGTGGCGATGTCGGCCTGGGCCGCGACCGGCGCAAGCAGCAGGGCGAGCGTGAACAGGAACGGGAACAGGTTGCGGCCCGCGAAGAGCGAGAACGGCGGCCAGCCCGGGACCTTCACGGCGGTCAGCGCGCCCTCGGCGCGGGTCAGCCAGTCGGCGGGCAGCTTGCCCTCGGCGCTGTGCAGTGCTCGGTCGGCCTCGGACCAGAGTTTGGCCCAAGCGGAGGCGGCGTCCGGCGTATGCCGGGTCACCCCTGCGTGGATCAGCGGAGTGCCGGGCGCGGCGTGGGGAATCTCCCAGAGACTGGCGGCGTGTTGCTGCCAGGCGCGAAGTAGCGAGTAGCGAGTAGCGGGTAGCGAGGTGGATCCCAATTCCTTCAGTGCGGCGGCGAGGGACTTGCGGGCTTCGCGGCGGAGGCGCTGCGGGTCGCGTTCGCGGGACCGGAGGGCGGCGAGGGTGAGCCAGACGGCGGCAACACAGAGGACTGAAGACAGAAGACAGAGGACAGCGAGATTGCGGGTGGGCAGGGGCACAAAGCCGACGGCGGGGCCGGCCACGGGATCGCGTGGCAGGTTGCCGGGCGGAACCGGGGCGACGGCGGTG
>DAORVZ010000131.1:0-5841 GCA_035434005.1 Lacunisphaera sp. | reverse complement strand
TGCCACCAAGCGGATTGGGAATCGCGGCCATGGAGCGAGAAATAGGAACGGAAAAGGACGTCCGCTTAGGTCTCAACGGACGCCTGATTCCGGCAAAGGAAGGAGAGTTAGTTCTTGACGGCGTAGGGCAGCGAGAGGTTGCCCGACGCCACGCTGTAAACGGTCATCACACCCAGCATCGGCATCATCATATCAGAGGTGTTGACCTGCATGTAGCAGGCGACCGCGTCGAATTTGAAATCGGTGCGACGATTTACCCGCGCGGCCGGCACGATCACGCGGATCCGGTTGTCTTTCGTCACGACGTTGAAACCGGGTGAATCCATATACATCGGCATGCCAGGTGCCGTAGGCGGGAGCTTGACGGTCGCATCCCCTTTCTTGAATTCCTTCACGGCGAGGCCCCCGGCGACGCGCTTATCCTCGATCAAAATGACCCAGTGTGGATGCCACACGAGGCCGTCGTTGTCGAAGATCCCGTCGCCATTCTCATCCCAGATCGGAGAGTCGTCGAAGTCAGGATGCGAAGTGAGCGCGAGGGCGACGATGCCCTCGGTCGGGTTGAAACCAACATCCGTGGATTTCAACGTGGTGGGGAACACATAGCCGAGGACCGGAGCTCCGTCGAGTTTGCCGATGGGTTTCGGCCGGGTGTTGCCCGCACGGCCCTCGACGGAGACGTCGAGGACAATCGAATCAATTACCGCGTCGTAGCGGCCAGCGGCTTGTTTGATGACAAAGTCCGGGCCTTTGAACGAACTGCACTGCTCGCAGGCTTGGAGGATAGGATGTGCCGCCAGTGCGACACAGAGATAGATCAAAAACTGTTTCATAGAATCGCGCGTAGTTGAGTCGGTGAGAGAGCGGAATTGTTTACTTCAACGCGCTCATGGGCGCGCCGAAGTTGAGGTGTAACGTTTGTCCGCCGACGACGAGCGCAGGGACGGATTTGACGCCAGCGGCCTCGGCTTCGGCGACACGGTTCTTGGCGGTGCCAAGGTGGACGACCTCGAGGTTGACCTTGGTGGTGTCGAGGTAGCGCGTGATGGCTCTCTCGGCGTCGAGACAAACAGGGCAGCCGGCGTGATAGAAGGTGGCGATGGTTTTGCTCATGGGATTTTCTTGCGATGGATGGTTTGAAACTGTGCGGAGCGGAATGCCTCGCACGGTGTTAATGTAACGCATCCACGCGCACGCTCACAGAGGGCACGATACGGAGAGTGGACACTGTTTGGTGCCTACTAGACCGGCCGGCTGGTGACGCGGAACCTGGAGGAGCTGCGGACGGCGGCACGGGACGACCGGTATTTTGTGATCCTGCTGGCCTTTGATTATGCGGCGGCGCGCCAGCGCCAAAAGAAGCTCCTGTGGATGGCGAAGATGAGCACGGCTGCGGTGGGCACCGATCTCCCGGCGGTCATCCCGGCTCTGGCGGCGAGCGGCCGTCCGGTGTTTGGCCGGGACACCACCCCGGATTGGGTCGACAGCGGCAAAATGCGGGAAGAGAGCGTGATTCTCGCGCCGCTGGAGGTGAAGGAGACGGTTCCGGACGGGAAGAAGTAGGGTTCAGGCGAGCCGAGGATTCCAACGCAGGGTCGCAAAGACGCGAAGGGCGGAGCGGCAAGACTCGGGCCAAGCAGGGCGTGAGGCGGGCATCGGTTCACCCCGGTATATGATCCGGGGACATGGGAACAGTTGGTCCGAGAAGACAGAAAACCTGGTTGACCCTTTTTCCCTCTTCCAACGCCAGCGGCGGGGCTTTCCCGCTCCCTGGCCATCCAGGCCGGGAGCCCAACCAACGCGCCGGAGATCGCCCGGGGAACATTTGCGCTTGCCGAGGGCTGGAAATGGATTACCGCGTCGCCATGCTTCCACCCCGGGTCACCATGCAAGCGGTCGCGCATGCGGCGGGGGTCCATCAGACGACAGTGTCCCTGGCGCTGCGCAACAATCCGCGCTTGCCGGAGAAAACCCGCCGGCGCATCCAAAAGATCGCCGACCGCCTCGGCTACCGGCCTGATCCCATGCTGGCGGCGCTCAGCCACTACCGCTTCGGCCGCCGCGAGGTGAAGGCGCCCACGACCCTGGCCTTTCTCCTGAACTTCCGTGACCAGGCGGAGCTGAAGGCGTCGCACCCCCATTGGTTGTTCCTGGAGGGCGCGCGCCGGCAGGCGGAACGGATTGGCTACCAGCTGGAGATTTTTTATTTCGGGCACAAGACGGCTGGGGCGGGCCAGCGCATCGCGGCGGTTCTGCAGGCGCGTGGCATCGTCGGCGTGATCATGGCGGCGTTTGGCGACCGGCTGATCCGTTTCGAGATGGACTGGGACGCTTTCAGCGTCGTGCGGATCGAGTCGCAGCAGCTTGAGAGCGCGCTGCACACGGTCTCCAGCCATCAGACGGAGATCACCCGCGAGGCCGTGCGCCGGCTCCACCACCTCGGTTACCGTCGCATCGGGCTGGCCGTCGGCGAGCGTGAGGAAACCTATCTGAGGAACGCCTTCACCGCCGGTTACTACGTCGAGGTTTCCTTGCATGCCCAACTGGGACACCTTCCACCCCTGCTCCTTCCCGTCAACCTGGACACGGCGAATATGGCACGGCGGCTGACGGCTTGGATCAAGACCCATAAAATCGAGGTCATTGTCAGCAACCAGCCGGAGGTGCCGGAGGCGCTCCGCGGTGCGGGCTGGCGGATACCGCGGGACATCGTGGTCGCCTCCCTTGATCTGGAGCCGGGGCGCGGCGTCAATGCCGGCGTCCGCCAGAATCACCGCATTGTGGGCGCGCGCGCGGTCGAGCAGCTCGCGATCCTCCTGCGCACGAACCAGCGCGGTCCGGGCCGGCCCCATAACAGCACGTTCATCGAGGGCGACTGGGTGGACGGCAGCGACGTGCCGCCCTGCCGGACGGAACGGAAACGACGCCCGGCCGCGCCCTGACGGCGGGCCGGACAGTCATCAGCAAGAACAAAATCGGGTTCCCCGCGCTTTGACACGGCGGGGCGAATCCGCCGGGACGCCCCGCGTCGGGCAGCTGGTCCTCCATGATGCTCCCACAAGATCTCATCCTGAGCGCCTCTGCCGCAGGTCGGGCGAGGCACCGCCCCGGGGCCGGGATGGATCCCTTCGATCGCCCGGCCGCCCTTGGCCTCATGATTGTTACCACCGTTCTCTCCGGGACGTTCGGCAGGTCTCGCCTGACAGTCCGGGCGAACAAAATTACTGCGCTATCGCCCATGCTTTCCGCGCTTCGCGCACGGATCCCAGCCCGGTCCTCTCTCCGGTGCGCATTTCGCTCGATAGCCTCCCTATCGGTTACATCGACACCAAGAAGCAGCCGTTTTACGCGCAGGGCGACAGAACCATGGGCGACACTCTTGCCATTTAGGCACGATCAATGAGCCCCGCGACGCGACGGGTCAGTCCCTTGTTGGTGAAAAAGTTAATATAACCACCTTTGTCAGGTTAACCCCAGAAAATAGGGAGACTCATTCCAGACGCCCACACCTTTTGGACTTTAGAGTGGCTGCACCTGTAGCAACAAGGACGGAATCGCTGATCCCGCCTCGGGCGCGGCGGGGTCAGCGACCCCGCTACAGTCCAAAAGCTTCGGGCGCTTGGTGTAATGGCTCGGTTTTTTCACGCCGCCCTCTTCGGAGGGCGGCTTTCTTTTGCGTCCAGTCGGACCAAGGGGACGGCGGTTGCTGGTGTCACCGTCGGCCGGGGCATTCATCAGCAAGCGCAAGAACCGGCTTCCTTTGTTTTGACGGGGTCAGGGGAAAACGCCGGGATAGCCGGAATATCAGGACCATCGGGCTCCCGTGCTGCTCCGGCCGGGGCTCCGGGTCCATTCCCGCCATGAGTTTTCCGAAAGACTTCACCTGGGGTGCCGCCACCTCGTCCTACCAGATCGAAGGGCACTCCGCCGGCGACGGATGCGGCGCCTCCGTCTGGGACGAGTTCTGCGCCACACCCGGTCGCGTGCATGGCGGCCATACCGGCGCGGTAAGCTGCGACCACTACCACCACTACGCGGCCGACGTGCAGATGATGCGCACCCTCGGCTTGGGCGCCTATCGGTTCTCGGTGGCGTGGCCCCGCGTGCTGCCGACGGGACGGGGGAAGGTGAACGCGACGGGTCTGGCGTTCTACGACCGCCTGGTCGATGCGCTGCTCGAAGCCCGGATCGAGCCGTGGCTGACGCTGTTTCATTGGGATTATCCGCTCGCCCTTTATCGCGAGGGCGGCTGGCTGCACCCGGACAGCCCGCGCTGGTTCGAGGACTACACCCGCGTCATCGTGGACAAACTCTCTGATCGCGTCCGGCATTGGATGACGCTCAACGAGCCGCAATGCTTCATCGGACTCGGACACCAGACTGGTATCCATGCGCCCGGCGACAAGCTGCCGCTCGACCGAACGCTCCTCGCCGCGCACCACACCTTGCTCGCTCACGGCTTGGCGGTGCAGACCATCCGCAACCGGGCGAAACTGCCGCCGATCATCGGCTGGGCCCCGACGGGTGACGTGCCCACGCCGGCGACGGAGACCGCGGAGGACATCGAGGCGGCCCGCGAAACTTTCTGGCACATCGCGCCCGACAGTGTCTGGAACATGGCGTGGTGGCTGGATCCGGTGCTGCGCGGCCAATATCCGGAGCAGGGATTGCGCGCTTATGGCGCGGCGGTGCCGGCCTTCACCGACGCGGAGATGCGCACCATGCACCAGCCGGTCGATTTCCTCGGGCTCAATCTTTATCGCGGTTATACCTGCCGCCGCGGCGACGGTGGCGCGCCGGAGACCGTCCCTCCCGTTCCGGGCGGGGCGGAAACGCACATTCATTGGGCGGTTCATCCCGCCGCCTTGCGCTGGGGGCCGGTTTTCGCCCATGAACGTTATGGCCTGCCGATTGTCATCACCGAAAACGGCCTGGCCTCGCACGACTGGGTGTCCCTGGATGGCGCGGTGCACGATCCGCAGCGCAGCGACTTTCTCGCCCGCTACCTGATGGAGCTCCGGCGCGCCGTGAGCGACGGCGTGCCGGTCAACGGCTACTTTGCGTGGTCGCTGCTGGATAATTTCGAATGGTCGGAGGGCTACCGCTATCGCTTCGGTTTGGTCCATGTCGACTACGCCACGCAGCGGCGCACGCCCAAGGACTCCGCCTGGTGGTATGGCGAGTGCGCGCAAACCAACGGCGCCGCGCTGCCCGCCGCTGTGCCGGACGGCGCGCGGCAACCGGCCGGCCGCGCCTGAAACGCCCGACGACGATGACCGCGCCGCGCCCGATCAACCTCCGTCCCTACCTGTGGGTGCCCTCCCTCTATCTGGCGATGGGTATTCCGTTCAACATCATCATGGGCGGCACGGCGGCGCGCATGTATAAGTCGCTGGGCTACTCGGACGGCCAGATCACGGTGGCGCTGGGCAGCATCGGGGTGGCCTGGTCGCTGAAACCGCTGTGGGCCGCGTTTCTGGACATGTATGGCACGAAGAAATTCTTCGTGCTCGCGATGGAGGTGCTGATCGCCGGGCTGCTGGTCGCCGTGGCGATGACCCTGCCGACGACAGAGTTTTTCCGGACCAGCATCGCCCTTTTCTGGATCGCGGCTTTTGCCTCATCCACCCAGGACATCTGCGCCGACGGCGTCTACCTGACGGCCCTGCGGAAACCGGAGCAGGCGCGCCTGGCCGGGCTGCAGAGCACGTTCTGGGTCCTGGGCAAGGTGCTGGCCTCGGGCGTGCTGATCTCCGTGCTCGACCGCGTCAGACTCGCGGAGGGCTGGCCGGAGCAAAAGATGTGGGTCATGGTGATGGTCGCCTGCGCGGGCGTCATGGG
>DAORVZ010000130.1:0-5843 GCA_035434005.1 Lacunisphaera sp. | reverse complement strand
GAGGCCGGGGCCGACCTCGTGCTCGTGGCGCGGGGGGATATGAGCGCGCTGCAAAAGACCATTGCCGCCGCCGGTCGCCGCAGCGTCGTCGTGGCCGCCGACGTCGGCACCCCGGCCGCAGCCGCGAAAATCGTGGCCGCCGCCTACGCGGCCTTCGGCCGCGCCGACATCCTCGTCAACAACGCCGGCATCATCCGCCGCGCCAACCTGCTGGAATTCTCCGAGACCGATTGGAGCGACGTGCTCGACGTCAACCTCACCGGCGTCTTCCGCCTCAGCCAGCGCTTCGCGGCTGAGTTGGTGGCGCGCCAGTCGCCGGGCAAGATCATCAACATCGCCTCGATGCTGTCCTTCCAGGGCGGCGTTCGCGTGGTTTCCTACACCGCCGCCAAGAGCGCACTGGCCGGCCTCACCCGCGCCATGGCCAACGAGCTCGCGCCCTCCGGCATCAACGTCAACGCCATCGCCCCGGGCTACATGGCGACCGACAACACCGCCGCGCTCCAGGCCGATCCCGTGCGCAACCGGGCCATTCTCGACCGCATTCCCGCCGGCCGCTGGGGCACGCCGGCCGACCTGACCGGTGCCGCCATCTTCCTGGCCGCGCCTGCCTCCGATTACATGCAAGGCCACATCCTCGCCGTGGATGGTGGCTGGCTGGTGCGATAACCCTCCCCTTAACTATGAAATTGCTGCGTCTGCTCCCTTGTCTTTTCGCCCCGGTGTTCGCCGCCGCGGCTGCCGACCGCCTGACCGTCACCGTGACGCACGATTACGCCGGCGCACGCTCCGCGGAAATCATCACCATCCCGTGGGCCGAGGTGAACCGGAGCCTCCCCGGGGCGCTCCTGCAGCGTATCGCCGTCAAGGATGCCGCCGGCCACGTGCTGCCCTACCAGGTGACCAACGTCGCCCCGCAGGCCAAGGATCCGAAGGGCGAGGGCATCGCCTACGGCGAGCTCATCTTCCAGCACAGCTTCGCGGCCGGCGAGAAATCAGCCACCTTCACCGTCGAGCAGATAGACACAGTCGCCCCGGTGTTTCCCACCAAGGTGTTCGCGCGCTATGTCGGCGAGCGGCTCGATGATTTCGCGTGGGAAAATGACAAGGTCGGGCACCGCACCTACGGCCCCGCATTGGCCGCCCCGGCCGCGCCCGGCTCCGGCAAGGAGGTCCTCGTCACGAGCGGCCTCGACGTCTGGAGCAAGCGCGTCGACTACCCGATCGTCGACCGCTGGTATAACAAGGGCCACGACCATTATCACAAGGACGAGGGCGAGGGCATGGACATGTATCAGGTCGGCATCACCCGCGGCTGCGGCGGCACCGGCATCTGGGACGGCAAGCAGCTTTATGTCAGCCGCAACTACCAGACCTGGCGCGTCCTCGCCAACGGCCCGATCCGCGCGATCTTCGAGCTCACCTACGACACGTGGTCGGCCAACGGCGTCTACGTCACAGAGACCAAGCGCTTCACCGTCGACACCGGCAGCAACCTCGACCGCATCGACAGCACCTTCACCGCCGCCGGCAATGTCAAGGAGCTCACCGTCGGCATCGGCCTGAACAAGAATCCCGCCGACCGCGGCCAGGATCCGGTCATCGCGTTCGCGCCGGTCGCGGCCGACGGCTCGTTCACCCAGTGGGTCGTGCAGAAGACCAACGGCGCGCTCGGCACCGCACTCATCGTGCCGGCCGGTTTCGCCGGCTTCGCCGAGGACGATAAGAACCACCTCGTGCTCGCCCGGGCCGTTCCCGGCACGCCGCTGCGCTATTATGCCGGCGCCGGCTGGTCCAAGGCCGGCGAGTTTGCCACCGCCGAGGCCTGGAATGCCTACGTCGCCACGTTCGCTGCCCGGCTAAAATCACCCCTCATGATCACACTCTCGCCATGAACTCGCGCCGTCGAATCCTTCTCACCACCCTGTGGTTGATCGCGGGCACCGCGTCGGCCGACGTCCCGAAATTCCACGGCGCCACGCCCCTGGAGTGGTCGGTCAAGCTGGCCGACTCGGAAATGGCCCGCACTGGCGATCAGCATTTCTTCGGCGGCTCCAATCCGCGCGCGCGCATCGATTACACCACGGCCTTCTTCGGCACGTCGCTCGTCAAACTCGCCGACCGCACCGGCAAGCAGGCCTACGCGGACTACGGCCTGAAGTTCGGCACCTCCTTCGTCGCGGCCGACGGCTCCATCCACACCTACAAGCTCGAGGACTATAACATCGACATGATCCCGCCGGGCAAGGTGTTGCTGCTCGCGTGGGAGCGCGGCGACCGCTCGCCCGCGATGAAGCAGGCCATCGATGCGCTTTACGGCCAGATGCAGAAGCACCCGCGCACGAGCGACGGCGGCTACTGGCACAAGCTCCGGTATCCGAATCAAATGTGGCTCGACGGCCTGTTCATGGCGTCGCCCTTCCTCGCGCACTACGGCAAGGTCTTCGAGGAGCCCTCCGCCTTTGACGAGGTCGCGAAGCAGATCCTGCTGATGGACAAGCACGGCTACGACGCAAAGACCGGCCTCTATTACCATGCCTGGGACGAGACCCGCTCGCGCCCGTGGGCCAACAAGCAGACCGGCCAGTCGCCCAATTTCTGGGGCCGCGCCGTCGGCTGGTATGCCATGGCGCTCGTGGACTCGCTCGATTTCTTTTCCCCGACGCATCCCGAGGTCGAGCACATCAACGAGGTCCTGCGCAAGGTCGCCGACGGCATCGTGAAGTGGCAGGATCCCAAGACCGGCCTCTGGTGGCAGGTGCTCGACCAAGGCGACCGCAAGGGCAACTACCAGGAGGCGACCGCCTCCGCCATGTTCGTCTACACCCTCGCGAAAGGCATCAACCGCGGCTACCTCCCGCGCGAGAAATACCTGCCGGCGCTCCTGAAGGGTTACGAGGGCATCCTCCGCGACTTCATCCGGCAGGATCCCGACAACAGCATCAGCCTTACGCGCTGCTGCCAGGTCGCCGGCCTCGACTACACCAACTCCAAGGGCCAGCCGCGCGACGGCTCGTTCGACTACTACGTCGGCGAACCCATCGTGGACAACGACCTGAAGGGCGTCCCGGCCTTCATCCTCGCCGGCATCGAGCTCGAGCAGCTGCTCGGCGCGAAGGAGACGACGTTCATGGCCCGCGGCTGGGCCGACTACGAGACGGTGCTGGCCCGCATCAAGGCCCCGACCTTCCCCGACCGCGATTTCCCCATCACCGATTTCGGCGCCAAGGCCGGCACGGACGCCACCGCGGCCATCACCGCGGCGATCGAGGCCTGCACCAAGGCCGGCGGCGGCCGCGTCGTCGTGCCGCCGGGCGAGTGGCTCACCGTCGCCCTCACCCTCAAGAGCAACGTCAACCTGCACATCAGCGAGGGCGCCACGCTGCGCTGGCTGTTCGAGCCCGCCCGGTATCCGATCGTCTTCACCCGCTGGGAGGGCATGGAGCTCATGAACTACTCGGCCTTCATCTACGCCTACGGCCAGGAAAACATCGCCATCACCGGCAAGGGCACGCTCGACGGTGGCGCCACCTGGGACACCTGGTGGTCCTGGAACCTGCGCGGCGACCCGGTCAAGAAACAGAAACCCGCCCGCGACCGCCTGATCGAGCTGGGTGAGAAGAATGTGCCGGTCGCCGAGCGAATCTTCGGCGAGGGCCACTTCCTCCGCCCGAATTTCATCCAGCCGTATAACTGCAAGAACATCCTCATCGAGGACGTCACCATCCTGCGCTCGCCCATGTGGGAGATCCACCCGGTCCTGTCGCAGAATATCACCGTCCGCGGCGTGAAGATCAGCACGCACGGCCCGAACAACGACGGCTTCGATCCCGAGTCCTGCCGCGACATCCTGGTGGAAAACACCGTCTTTGACACCGGCGACGACTGCATTGCCATCAAGTCCGGCCGCAATGGCGACGGCCGCCGCGTCAACGTGCCGTCCGAGAACATCGTCATCCGCAACTGCATCATGAAGGACGGCCACGGTGGCGTCGTGCTCGGCTCCGAGTGCACCGGCGGCATCCGCAACGTCTTCGTCGAGAACTGCGAGATGGACAGCCCCGAGCTCGACCGCGCGCTCCGCTTCAAGAACAACGCCGTGCGCGGCGGCATCCTCGAGAACGTCTTCATGCGCCACGTGAAGATCGGCCGGGTGGGGGAGGCCGTCCTCACCATCGACCTGCTTTATGAGGAGGGCGCGAAGGGCGCCTTCCAGCCCATCGTGCGCAACGTCCAGCTCGACCACATCACCAGCTCCGCCAGCCCGCGCGTGCTGTTCATCCGCGGCTTTGAGGGCGCCATCATCGACAACATCCGCATCAGCAACTCCACCTTCCGCGGGGTGACCGAGACGGAGGTTGTCACCCACACCGGTTCCATCAGCTTCAAGAACGTCACCATCGAACCCGCCAAGCAGGTGCGCGGCCTGAATTCCGTCGGCTCGCCCGCCGGCCCGCGCCCCGCAGTCCCCAAGTCCTGATCCCTTACCCCGAACCACACGCCCCACAATGAGCAAGCTGAACGAAATCAACGAACAGGTTGGCAAATACCGGTGGACGATCTGCTCCCTGGTCTTCTTCGCCACCACGGTAAACTACCTCGACCGCAACGTGCTCGGCCTGCTCAAGCCGGTCCTGTCGGCGGACGGCGTGTTCGGCCCCGACAAGGCGTCGCAGGAGCTGAACTACTCCACCGTCGTCATCTGCTTCCAGCTGGCCTATGCCATCGGCATGGTGCTGGCCGGCCGCCTCATCGACTGGGTCGGCACCAAGGCCGGCTACGCCTACTCGCTCATCGGCTGGAGCGTCGCAGCCATCGGCCACGCGTTCGGCCACCACACTTGGAGTTTCGGCTTCTGGCGCGCGGCGCTCGGCTTCACCGAGTCCGGCAACTTCCCGGCCGCCAACAAGACGATTGCCGAGTGGTTCCCGAAGAAGGAACGCGCCCTCGCCACCGGCCTCTACAATTCCGGCGCCAACGTCGGCGCGGTCATCGCGCCCCTGAGCGTCCCCTACATCGCCGAGTGGTGGGGCTGGGAATGGGCCTTCATCCTGACCGGCGTCGTCGGCCTGATCTGGATTTATTTCTGGTATACGATGTATGACTCGCCCGCCGCCAAGCTGAAGAAGGGCCAGCTCTCGCAGGCCGAGTATGACTTCATCCACAGCGACAAGGACGAGCAGGCCGAAGAGGCCGCAGCCACCAACCAGCCGAAGGCGAGCTGGGGCCGGTTGCTGACCTTCCGCCAGACCTGGGCCTTCGTGATCGGCAAGTTCCTCACCGATCCCATCTGGTGGTTCTACATGTTCTGGCTGCCGGCCTTCCTCAACGAGGAGAATGCCCGCAAGGTCGCCGCGTTCAAGTCGGCCAACCCCGCCTTCGCCGGGGTGGCCTCCGAGGTGCCGGGTTACATCAGCTGGACCTTCGCGGTCGCCGTGGTTTACACGATCGCGACCTTCGGCTCAATCTTCGGCGGCTGGCTGCCCAAGCATTTCGTCAACGGCGGCATGGACCCGAACAAGGCACGCAAGCTCTCCATGTTCATCTTCTCGTTGTTCCCGCTCACCGTGCTGGCCGCGTCTCGCCTGGGCGAGATCAACACCTGGCTGGCGGTCGGCACCATCGCCATCGCCTGCTCCGCCCACCAGGCGTGGTCGGCCAACATCTTCACCACCGTGTCCGACATGTTCCCGAAGCGCACGATCGCCTCGGTGACCGGCATCGGCGGCATGGCCGGCGGCCTCGGCGGCATCCTCATCGCCCGCGCGGCCGGCGTGCTGCTCGCGCATTACACCTCGATCGGCAAGGTCGAGCTCGGCTACGGCATCCTCTTCGTCGTCTGC
>DAORVZ010000129.1:0-5850 GCA_035434005.1 Lacunisphaera sp. | reverse complement strand
GACCGCAGCCTCTCCCCCACCCGGCTCAACGGCCTGCGCAGCGTCCGGGCAAAAATCCGCGACTTCGCCGCCGCCCAATTCCCATGAACCTCTACGACGCCCACCAGCACTTCCACTTCGACGCGTTGACCCCGCACCGCGCCACCATCATCCATGACCTCGCGGCGACCGGCGTGAAAGGCGCAGTCGTCAACGGCACCAACGAAGAGGAGTGGCCGGTCGTCGTCGCGCTGGCCCGGGACTATCCGTGGATCGTCCCGAGCCTCGGTTTGCATCCGTGGGATGCGGGCAACCGCTCGCCGGACTGGCTGGCCAAACTGCGGACCTCCCTCCGCGCCAATCCCGCCGCCGGCGTGGGGGAAATCGGTCTGGACCGGTGGCTGCTCGGCCTGAAGCCCGATGATCCACGCGTAGCGGGCCTCCGGGTGGCTCCCCTCGGTGAGCAGACCGAGGTTTTCGCCGCGCAACTGGCCCTCGCCGCCGAGCTCAACCGCGCCGCCTCGATTCACTGCGTGCAAGCCTGGGGCGCCCTGCACGATGTTTTGAAGAACGCAGTCCGGCCCGCCCGTGGCTTCCTGCTGCACGGTTACG
This sequence comes from Lacunisphaera sp., assembly GCA_035434005.1. Taxonomy (GTDB): domain Bacteria; phylum Verrucomicrobiota; class Verrucomicrobiia; order Opitutales; family Opitutaceae; genus Lacunisphaera. Next base: position 5,259 of record DAORVZ010000129.1, on the reverse strand, counting down.
CCGGCCCCCTTGAGATGGTCAAAACCTTCGCCGAGCTCGGCGCCTATTTCTCCTTCAACATCCAGTTGCTCGAACCCAAGCACGCCAGCCGGCTGAACACCTTCCGCCACATCCCGGTGAAGCGGCTCCTCGTCGAGACAGACGCCCCGACCAAGCCGCCGGCCGCCGGGCTCAACCGCTTCCCATTGCCGCCGGCCGCCGACGGCTCCGCCGTCAACCACCCGGCGAACATCGTCGTGGCCTACGAGCAGTTGGCTCAGCTCCGCCATGTGCCGCTCGCCACGCTCGCCCCGCAGATCGGACAGAATTTTCGCCGGTTATTCCTGTAAGGCCACCCGGCGCACCACCTCGCCGGCCGCCGCAAAGCCAAAAGCCCCGGTGATGTATACCGCCGTGCCAAAACCCGTGGCGCAATCGAGCCGCAGGGTTGAGCCCGCCTCAGGTTCGGTCGCACAGGTGCCGTCGGCCCATGGATAGACCGGTGACTCCTGCGAGGACACGCAAGGGATGCCGTAGTGGTTGCCCTCTCCCTTCGCAAAGCCGTAGTCCCGCCGCAGCTTCTTGCGCACCTGTCGCAACAGCTCGTCGCCGTGTCCCCCGCCAAAGTCGGTCACGACAATGCGCGTGGCGTCGCGCTTGCCACCGGCCGAGCCGACGGTCAGCACCGGCTGGCCGCGCTTGGCGCACTCCGCGATGAGCAGCGCCTTGTTTGACATCAGGTCAATGCAGTCCACCACCCAACTGTAGCGCGTCGCGAGCAGCGCGTCCGCCGTTTTGGCCGTGAAATACTCGCTGACCGTCGCTACGGCGCAGGCCGGGTTGATCAGCCGCACCCGTTCCGCCAGTGCCGCCACCTTCGGCCGGCCGATGTTGCCGTCGAGTGCGGGGAGCTGGCGGTTGACGTTGGTCACGCAGACGTCGTCGAGATCGATCATAGTGATCGCCCCGATACCGGAGCGGGCCAGCCCCTCGACCACCCACGAGCCGACCCCGCCCACGCCCACGACGCACACGTGCGCCGCGTGCAGCCGCGGCAGGGCCGCCGCGCCATAGAGCCGACCGAGCCCGCCGAAGCGTTGGAGATAGTCTTCCGTCATCATGCCTTGTGCAGCTCGGGGTCTATCCCCGGCGCGTCGGGCGTAAAGCCAGACCTACAAAATTCTTTCCACCGCCGCGATGGCCGCCGCCTCGCGCGCGGCCCAGTCGCCCCGGATGTCCACAAACGGCAGGTGGCGCCGTTCCAGCGCCCCGCGCCAGATGCGCCGGCATTTCTCTCGATCGGCCGGATCGGGGAAACAGCGCTGCGGATCCGGGGCGAACGGCACATCCGTGTCGAGCAGGAGATAAAGCGCGTAGTGCCGGCACCGTTGTTCGGCACCGCGGCGAACCTCCCCCGGGCAGGTGCCGTAGAGCAGGTCGCTCCAGAGCACCGTCGTCAGGGCCTCGGTATCGCAGATGACCACAGAACCTTTGTAACCTATTAGGTTACAAGTTCGGACTGCCTCGTCCTCGCGCCGCCATTGTTCCTTGGCAACCGGCAGCATGTCCTCAAGGCCCAGTGCGCCCTGCTGGTCCCAGCGCTCGCGGGCATATTCGGCCACCAGCGGAGCGGCGAAATGCGCTGCCAATTTCTCCGCCAGCCGAGTCTTGCCCGTGGACTCGGGGCCATAGACGGCGATGCGCCGGGGTTCGTTCATGCCGCCTCCTTCATGGACCGGTGCCATTCGCGCCAGCCCCACAAGGCCATCAGCCAGAAGATCGCGTAAAGCCCGGCCGTCAGCCGCAGATCCTTCACCCAATAAACCCCGATGGCCACCGTGTTGACCAGCAGCCAGCCGGGCCAGCACTCGAGTTTTTTGCGCGCCTGCAGCCACTGCGCGATGAGGCTGAAGATCAGGATAAACGCGTCCCAATAAGGCAGCGCCGCATCGGTCGTGCGGTGCATGAGCGTCCCCCAGCCTGCCGTGAGCACGGCGCCGGCGACCATTGCGCCGGCCGAAGCCGAGAGTCCGAGTTTGGTCACCGGCAATGTCGGAGGCGCGCGCCCCGCCCCGGCGCGCGGATTGGTCGCGGGCGAGGTCGCCCGCGCTCCATTCCCGCGCCACCAATGCCACCAGCCATAAGCCTGGATTAGGAAGAACGCGACCTGCAGGATGGCGTCCGAGTAGAGCCTGGCATCAAAGAACACCCAGGCATACACCGCCACCTGCACGAGACCGACAGACCAGGCGATGATGTTCTGCCGGATCATCAGCCACACGCCGATGACGCCCAGCACCGTGCCGATGATCTCCCAGATGCTCATGTTGGATGATTGGCTTGTTTTGCAGGAGCCCGCTTGCAGGCGATGGCGGCACGGAGCGTGCGCGATAACCCATAGCCTGCAAGCAGGCTCCTACGCCTCAAACTTTCCCCGACTCAGCCAGGTAGGCCTCCATCGCCTCCCGGGTCAGGGTGTGGCCGGCGGCACAGCGCGGACATTCCACGCGGATGGTCTCGCCGTCGCCGAACAGGCCCTCAGGGTCGGCCCGGAACGCCGGCGCGATTGCGCCAAGTATCTTCTGCTGCGTGCAGCCGCAGTGCCAGCCGTAGTTGCGGCTTTGGATGTGCCCGACCGTTTCGGCCGCGGCAGGATTGCGCACACCCTCGGCGTCGACGGAGGCAAACCAGGCCAGGTCACAATCCGGCTGCGCCACGAGCATGGCGTAGCTGTCGTTCCCCAGATCGAAAAAACGCACGGGCTGCTGCTCGCTGCGGGCGTAGTAACCGCCCACGGCGGCGAACACATCGCCGCCCTGGAAATTCACCACGCTGCGCCGCGGCTCGGCCCCACGCCGGGGCACGATGTCGCTGAAGAACACGTTCTCGGCGGCCTCGCGCACGTTCTCCGTGAACAACCGGCCCGTGACGGTGCAATCCTCGTTGTCGCCCGCAAGGAAGAGGTTCAGCCGCGGCTCCTGGAAGTTGAGCGTCCAGGCGATGTGCTCGTTCAGCGGCCGCGAGGCGCAGTGCAGCGTGAAGGCCGCCAGCGCGGTCTTGAAAAGCGCCGCCTGCTCCGGCGTGTAGTGCAGCTTGTTATCGGCCACGTGCAGGTAAAAATCGGTGAACAGCGGCCCGAGATCGGCGCGCACCAGCATGGCGTTGCGGTGGCGGACAAAGTCCACCGTCACGACTGATCCGTTCAGTTCCTGGTCTGGGTTCTCGGGCATGGGGGCAGTGTAGCCAGAAATGGCCAAAGTCCAGCCGTGACGCCGATAGGCTTTCGGCGATTGCCAAAGGTGCGGAAACCATGAATTTTCCTCCGCAATGGCCGAACGCATCTCCACCAACCCCCACACGGAGGAGGAGTTCTCCCTGCCCCTGTTTCTATTTGTCGTCGCCATCTCCTTCGGCGGCTACCTCGGCCTGGTCTGGCTGCTCGCACCCGGGTCCGTCTGGGCGGCGCAAATTTTCGGCCCGTTCTGGAAGCTGCTCACCGCCTTCCTCGGATTCTCGCTCTTCAATTGCTTCATGGAGTTCTTCTTCCACCGCTACGTCCTGCACAAGCCAGTGGCCCCCTTCCTGAGCTACTTCTACAAGCAGCACACCCACCACCACAGCCTGACCCGCATCACCCGCCGCCGGACCCCCGGTGGGCTGGACGTCAATTTCGTCGAGAACTTCTACCCGATCCTCGAGAAGGAGCAGAAAGAGGCCTCTTTCTTCCCCTGGTATACCTTTATCATCTTTGCCGCGATCCTGACGCCGTTCTTTGCCGTCGTGCAATGGCTCGCCCCTTCCTTCCCGATTTTCCTGGCGGGTTACGCCGGGCTGGCTTCTTCCCTGCTGATCTATGAGCTCTTCCACGCCATCGAGCACTGGTCCTTCGAGAAGTGGGGCCCGCTCATTGACAGCCCGACCTGGGGCGGCTTCTGGCGCAAAGTCTACAGCTTCCACCTGCGCCACCACGCCGTGATCGACTGCAACGAGGCCATCTCCGGCTTCTTCATCCTGCCGGTGGCCGACTGGGTTTTCGGCACCTACATCCTTCCCGGTGTCCTCTATAAGCACGGACAGACCGTGGCCGAGGAGAAGGAATTTCTCAGCCCCCGCCCCATCGCTCCCATCCGCTGGCTCGATCGTGTGACCGACGACATCGTCAAGGCCCGCCGCCAGCGCGCCCGCGCCTGAACCCCTGCCCCCTGAAAGAGCAAAGGCGCCCAAACGGGCGCCTTTTTATTGGCCGTGCACGGAATCGGCTCACCCCTTCGGAATCACGCCCTTCTGCTCGAGCTTCTTCATCTTCGGCTTGATGACGAAGGTGCAGTAACCTTGGTTCGGATTGTTCCGGAAGTAATCCTGGTGGTATTTCTCCGCCACGTAGAACTTGGGCAGCGGCGAAACCTCCGTGACGATCGGGTCGGGCCAGAGGGTCTGCGCGGCGATCTTCGCCTGGGCCGCCGCCTTCTGCTGCGCTTCGTTGTGATAGAAGATCACGGAGCGATACTGCGTGCCCTCGTCGGCACCCTGGCGGTTGAGCGTCGTCGGGTCGTGCGCCTCGAAGAAGACCTCGAGGATCTTCTCATAGCTGATCACGGCCGGATCGAACTCAATCTGGATGACCTCGGCATGACCGGTCCGGCCGGTGCAGATGTCCTCGTAGGTCGGGTTGGCCGTCTGACCGCCGGCGTAGCCGCTGATGACCTTTTTCACCCCCGGCAGGCGCTCGATCACGGCCTCCGTGCACCAGAAACAGCCGCCCCCGACGGTGGCCAGCTCGGTTGAGGACGTGGGTTTTGTTTCAGCCTGGAGGGACATGGCGGTAATGAGAGTCAGGAGGACAGTGAGTGCGCGGGCTTTCATGCACGTGGGAGGAGGCTAGCCACCTTTTATTCCGGTGCAACCCGCCAAACCAACCGCCCGCGAATCACACAAATGGACGACAATAAATACATTCGCGTTGATTCGCGTCATTCGCGGGCAAACCTTGCCGTTCATGGACGACCCCCGCCTCGACAAGTGGCTCTGGAGCGTGCGGGTTTTCAAAACCCGCCCCGAGGCCACGGCCGCGTGCCGCGCCGGCCGGGTCCTCATCGGCGAACTCGAGGCCAAGCCCGGCCGAGATGTCCATGCCGGCGAGACCATCACCGTCCGCGTCGGCGCCATCACCCGCACCCTGAAAGTCGTCGCCCACCCGCGCTCGTGGGTCGCCGCGAAGCAGCTGCCGGAATACATGACCGACCTCACGCCCGCCGCCGAATACGAGCGCGCCCGCCAGGC
>DAORVZ010000128.1:0-5872 GCA_035434005.1 Lacunisphaera sp. | reverse complement strand
ACCCGGCCACGCCTCGCGGAAGGAACATCGCATGCATGGGGCCCATGAACTTCGGTCCGCGATCGCGGTCCTTTTGCTGCTCGCCACCCCCACAATGGGAGACGCGTCCCCACCGCCCGACGACCTTGAACGTCTCGACCGCGTCCTCGACGAGCTTCGCCCCCCGGCTCGCGGGGTCGCCGGCGAGCCTGCGGGCGAGACGGGTCCGGGCCAGGAGGCGGCGGAGCTCCCGCCGGTCCGGCTCCGGCGCGACCTCGCCGGCGTCGAGGAGCCGGCTGGCGTCGCGGGCGGAGTCGCGCCGGAACAGGCCGTGCTCGACGGCCGCCCGGGCCAGCGCGCGATGGGCGCGGACCTTCACGGCGCCGACGGAGCAGTCGAGCAGCTTGGCGATCTCCTTGTGCTCGAGGTGCTGGAGGCGCGCGAGCACGAGGACCTCGCGGTGCTCGAGCGGAAGCCGCGCGAGGGCGGAGCGGAGGAGCACGACATCCTCGGTGGTGGCGGCCTGGTCGGAGGGCTGGGGCCCGGCGTCGGGTTGTTCCAGGAGGTCGGCGGGATCGGTCGGGATGGGCGTGGACGCGTGCTTGCGGAAGTGGTCGGCGGCGACCTTGCGGGCGAGGTGGTAGATCCAGGCGGAGAACTTGCCCTCGTCGCGGTAGGTGTGCCGGTATTTGAGGATGCGGTAGAAGACGATCTGCACCAGGTCCTCGCCGACCGAGGGCTGGTTGGTCAGGCGCACGAAGAAGCCGTAGAGCGGCTGGTGGTAGCGCTCGAAGAGATCGCCGAGGCGCCGGATTTCCCCGGCGCGGACGGCAATCATGAGTTCATGGTCGGACGTGGCTTCCACGGCGACGGGCAGCCTAGCGGTGGCGGACCGGGAGGGAACTCGGAATTGGGTGACGGGGGCGAGGGTCATGAAGGGTGGTCATAAAGGTGTGCGGCGGGTAATACCGTCCGGCTGCCGAAAGGTTACGGGGTTTCTGGGATCGAAATGACGCAGTTGGGACAGTGGGAGCGAGCTTGCTCGCGAGAGAGCGCGCCCTGAGTCGCGAGCAAGCTCGCTCCCACAGCCAAGAAGGCCCCGAAGGGTGGTCGCCAGTTTTCGCTCCGGCGACAGCGGCGCCGGGATGGAAACTGACGCCCATCTTCTGCATGGTTCGGGCTGGAAATGGGCTGGCGCGCCGCCCGGCTCGGGGGCTAGCCTTAACGCATGAACCGCCGTGATTTCCTCCTCCGATCCGGTGCCGCCGTCTCGTTGAGCCTGTTCGCGAAAGGCCCACTGTCCGCCCAGACCCCGGCGCCCACCGCCCCCGCGACCCCGGTTCCGGTCCAGCCGCCGCCGTTGGTCACGGAGTTCAAGCCTTTGCGGCGCAATGTCGGTCTCTTCACGGGCCGCGGCGGCACCATCGGGTGGCTGGTCAATGCGGATGCCGCTGTCGCGGTCGACACCCAGTTCCCCGACACGGCGGCGATTTTTCTCAAGGAGTTGCCCGGCCGCAACAACCGCACCCTCGATGCGGTGATCAACACCCACCACCACGGCGACCACACCGGCGGCAACGCGGTCTTCCGGCCGGCGACCAAGCGGATCATCGCCCACGCCAACGTGCCCGGGCTGATGCGCGCCCGGGCCGAGGCCGACAAACGCACGCTCGATCCGGCGATGCTGCCGGACCAGGGGTTTGGCGACAATCTCCTGCAAGGCTTCGGTGACGAGACGATCAGCTGCCGCTATTTCGGCCCGGCGCACACGAAGGGCGACATCGTTACACTTTTCGAGCAGGCGAATGTCATCCACCTGGGCGATCTCCTGTTCAACCGCCTCTACCCGGTCATCGACCGGCCCGGCGGCGCAAATATCCGCCACTGGGTGACCGTGCTCGAGAAAATCGCGGCGGAATACCCGAAGGATGCGATCTACGTCTGTGGTCACGGCCAAGCGAAGTTCGGCGTCACGCTCGGCCACGCCGACCTGTTCGTGTTCCGCGACTACCTGGCGGCGCTGCTGGCGCACGTCGAAAGCGAGATCAAGGCCGGCAAGCCCAAGGAGGAGGTCGTGAAGCTGGAAAATCTCGCCGGGTTCCCTGATTTCCACGTGCCGCCCGGCCGCGGCAACCGCCTGCCGTCGAACCTGGGCGTCGCCTACGACGAGCTGACCTCCAAAACCTGACCACACCCCTGGAGTCCGGCCGCCTACCCACATGAGCCTGCAATCTGTAGCGGCGGTCTGTGACCGCCGAACGATCACCGCGCCGTGCCCGTCGGCGGTCACAGACCGCCGCTACAGAAAACCAAGCGATTATCCAGGCTGACACCTAACGGCCTCTTCCGTCTTCCCGTTCCCTCTCACTTTCATCCTCACTCTCACTTCCCCCGCCCATGGCCATCCAACAGCTCAACGAGGAACAGATCCGCACCTGGACGCGGACGCAGAAGGACGAGTGGTGGTTCAAGAACATCTATCGCGGCGACACGCCGCAGCTCACGTGGAGCTCGGGCCTGTCCGGGTTTTTCCTCGGCGGCATCCTATCCGCGACCGCGCTCTACATCGGCGCGAAGACCGGGGTCACGATCGGCGTCGGTCTGACCTCCGTCATCATGGCCTTCGCGCTCTTCAAGCTGCTGGCCAAGGTGGGCGTCGGGCGCGACATCTCGATCCTTGAGAACAACTGCACGCAGTCCATCGCCTCGGCCGCCGGTTACATGATCATGCCGCTCATCGGCATCATGCCGGCCTACATGCTCGTCTCCAACTCCATCATCCCGTGGTGGCAGATGATGGCGTGGAATTGTGTGATGTCCGTGCTGGGCGTGTTGTTCGCCTTCCCGCTGAAACGCCGCTTCATCAACGAGGACCAGATGCCGTTCCCCGAGGGCCGGGCCAGCGGCGTGGTGCTCGACACGCTTTACGAAAAGGGCAGCGACAAGGGCATGATCCAGGCGAAGGTCCTCGCCATCACGGCCGCCGGTGCGGCCACTTTTCAATTCCTGATGAGCGACGGCCTGCAGCGGCTGCTGCAGTTCAAGCTGTTCAGCTTCGACAAATGGTTCGGCTGGGCCAGCCCGTGGCACCTGCGCGAACGGCTCGACGATTATTATTATGTGTGGGCGACGAAAGCCGGCGCATGGATCCCCAAGATCGGCGGCATCGACATCCGCACGCTGGGCCTGCGCGGGGCCATCGATGCCGCCATGATCGGCGTCGGCGGCCTGATGGGCATCCGCATGGCTTCGAGCATGATCATCGGCACGATCGTGAACTTCGTCATCCTCGCGCCGTGGATGATCAACCGCGGTGACATCGCCCCGCGGCTCAGCACCGCCGGCAAAACCATCGCCATCGGCCGCGGCGAGATCGTCACCCAGTGGTCCATCTGGTGGAGCGTCACGATGATGGTGGTCGGCTCGCTCGTGGCGCTCGGCGCCAAGCCCGAGATCTTCACCACCGCTTGGTCGCGCATCTTCGGCCGGAAAGCGGCCGCGCCCGCCCCGTCCGGCTCCGATGTGCTGCGCGACATCGAGCTGCCGCTCTGGGTGTCGTTCGTCGGCATCCCGATCCTGAGCGCGGTCGGCGTGTGGCTCACGCACTGGTTCTTCGGCGTGCCCTGGCTGCTGGCGCTGGCGGCCGTGCCGATGACCTTCGTGCTCACGATCATCTGCACCAATTCCATGGCGCTCACCTCCTGGACCTCGACCAGCGTGATGGCGAAGATCACGCAGTTCACGCTCGGCGCCATCGACCGCACCAATCCGGCGACCAACCTCATGTGCGGCGGCATGACGAGCGAGGTCGCGCTCAACGGCGCGAACATGCTCTCCGACATCAAGCCCGGCTACATGCTCGGCGCCAAGCCGCGCCAGCAGGCCATCGGCCACTGCATCGGCATCGTGGCCGGCGCGCTCGTGTCGACGCCGCTGTTCTTCGTGCTGTTCCTGCCGGCCCGGGCGGACGGCACGCGTTCCTTGGAGACGATGCTTTCAGACAAATTCCCCTTTCCGAAGGCGCTCGAATGGAAGGGCGTGTCCGATCTGGTCGCCACCGGCCTGAAGGGCCTGCCGACGTCGGCGCTCGTGGCCATGGCCATCGGCGCGGTGCTGGCGGTCGTCATCGAGGTGTTGCGCATCCGGACGCGCGGCCGTTTCCCGCTGTCGTCGGTCGGCATCGGCCTCGGCGTCGTGCTGCCGCCCGACGCGTGTTTCATGATGTTCCTCGGTGCGTTCGTGTTCTGGTGGATGGGCCGCCGCCACCCCACGCCCGGCACCAAGGGCCATTCGCTGTGGGTCGAGTGCTGTGAGCCCATCTGCGCCGGCCTGATGTCCGGCGCCGCCCTCGTCGGCGTGGCCAACGCGATTGTGAACGCGCTGCTGAACTGAGGCTTGGGAAAGTCCGTTCCGTCGGCTTGCTTTCGCGCCGCGATGTGGCACGTTCCCGCTCCCATGTTCTTTGACGGTGTGCTCAACACATCGGATCAATCTGCTACTTTCCCTTTTGGGGGTGTTCTGGATTCGACCCTAGGTTGGAGCGCGCAGCTGCCTGTCGAGAGCCGAAGGCCTCTCGTAAATCCCCCTTCGAACAAAACAAACGGCAACAACGAAGAAATGCTAATGGCCGCCTAAGTGCGGTCACGTTTTCACTCTGACTCCTGCTAGGGGATGAAAACGTCGACAGCAGGAATAGCGGTGAGGGCCGTCATGACCTCGCCGCCGTATCTTCAACCATGGCTGGCCGAGAAGGAAGCGCGCGTCCACGCGTCCTTTGAAGCGAGATCCAAACCGACGCTACACCGGTAGATGCTGCGCGTGAAGGCCCGGGGCACAGGGGTTCAACTCCCCTCACCTCCACCAATTCGCCGGCTACTCCCAAAGGCTTAAAAGCCCGGGAGTGGCCCGGCATCCGTTGACGGCGACGGACTGGCGCGCGTTTATCTGACCGCAACCAATCCGTCTCGGCCGCTGTGCCGCCACCGCCCCATGTCCTCTCCCGTCGAAACCCCGCCCGCCAAGAAACCGGCCGATGACGGCAAGTCCGTCATCGACATGTCGAAGATGAACGAGGGCCAGCGCGCCGCCCTCCAGGTCACCGAGGCCGCGCGTGAGTCGCACGATGACATCAGCTTCGGCGGCAATCTTTTCATGGGCCGCTGGAAGCCGGAGAAACTTTACCCCCTCACGGACATCGACCCGGAGGAAAAGCCCCGCGCCGACAAGTTCCTCGCCGACCTCGCCACCTTCCTGCGGGAAAAGGTCGATGCCGACCTGATCGACCGCACGGGCGAAATCCCGGAGGAGGTGCAGGCCGGCTTCCGGCGGCTCGGCGCCTACGGCATCAAGGTCCCGCAAAAATACGGCGGTCTCGGATTCTCCCAGACGACCTACTGCCGGGCCTGTCTCCTCATGGCCAGCCACTGCGGCAACACCTTCGCACACCTCTCCGTGCACCAGTCCATCGGCGTGGCGCAGCCGATCCTTCTTTTCGGCACCGAGGAGCAGAAGACGAAATTCCTGCCGCGCTCGGCGGCGGGCGAGCTGGCGGCGTTTGCGCTCACCGAGAAAGGCGTCGGCTCCGACCCCGCACGCGTCACAACGGAGGCGAAGCCGGACGGCGACGATTTCATCCTCAACGGCGAGAAGCTCTGGTGTTCGAACGGCACCCGCGCGGGCCTGCTGATCGTCGCGTGCAAGACTCCGCCAAAGCTGGTGGACGGCAAGCCGCGCACGCAGATCTCCACATTTGTCGTCGAGGCGAAGTCGCCCGGCGTCGAGGTCGTGCACCGCAGCCGGTTCATGGGCCTGCACGCGCTCTACAACGGCGTCATCCGCTTCACCAACGTGCGCGTGCCGCGGGCCAACGTGATCGGCGGCGAGGGTCGCGGCC